>WQVR01000009.1 GCA_009785775.1 Candidatus Proendomicrobium guianensium | reverse complement strand
TAACTGTAACACGAATGGGTTCTCTTTGATACCGATCAGTCAAGTCAAGAATTTCTTTTGGCATAGTAGCTGAAAAAAACACGGTTTGGCGTTCAGAGGGAACGCTTTTAAGTATAAGTTCTATATCGTCTCTAAAGCCCATGTCTAGCATTTCATCAGCTTCGTCTAGCACAACGGTTTGGGCGCAGTCAAGCTTTAACGTGCGGCGCTCTATGTGGTCTATAACTCTTCCGGGGGTTCCCACTATAATTTGCGCGCCGCGCGCAAGCGCGGCCATTTGGCGCGTTATGGGCTGACCGCCGTAAACGGGCACTATGTTTATGCCTTTTTTGTATTTTGCGAGAAGGCGTATTTCTTCGGAAACCTGTATTGCAAGTTCGCGGGTGGGGCAAAGTATTATTACTTGCGTGTCTTTTCTTGTGTTGTCTATTTTTTCTAATATCGGTACGCCAAAGGCGGCGGTTTTGCCGGTTCCTGTTTGGGCTTGGGCTATAATGTCAGCGCCTTGCATCATTTTTGGTATGGCAAGCGATTGTATGGGCGTGGCTTCTTCAAAACCCATATCCTTTACGGCTTTTAGTATTTCGGGTGATAAATCTAACTGTTCAAATCTAAGGGTGTTCATGTGGTTTCCTTGAGTGTATTCATAATTTTTTCGACTTCGGTAATGTCAACATCTGTAGCGCTACAGCCGTCTTTAGTTAAAGGGCAAAATAATACCGCTATGTTTGAATTATTTACAAGTTCAGCGGCTTGTGCGCCCTCATAATAACAGGCAATGCCAAGAACTGCCGCGGGGTTGTCGCGTTTAACAATGCCCGCTATGGCGCTGCCGCCTTTTGCAATATAAACGGCTTTGTAGCCAAGAGTGCGCGCAAGGTTTGAAATATTATCTATTTTACATTTTTTGCATTCGACGCAAACGTAATAAGCGGTATGGTCTATTGCGCGACAGCCGGAGACACTACGCAGGCAATGTGGCGCAAAAACTATACGGCGGCTAAAAGGCATAGCTGCAAATTTTTTAAACATTGCCGCATTGTTTTTTTCTGTGATGGCTTTATGGTTTTTGGAGCTTACTTTTTTTTGCAAGCATTTAAGAAAGTTCATAAGTACACTTTTTATCAAATATTGAGTGTTTAAGCAATATTTACTTATGTTCCGTTTGCTTAGATAGTTGTAAAACATGTTGAAATATTAGTATAATTAGCGCCTTAGGCAGTTAAAAATTCAGGGAGATTTTTAAAAGTGGACGCTTCTAAAATAATACGCAAAAACTGCAAGGGTTTTGAGCCCTATGCGGCGGGTAAGCCCGTTTCTGAAATTAAGCGCGAACTTGGGCTTAAACAAGTTATAAAAATGGCGTCTAACGAGAATCCGCTGGGACCTTCGCCTAAGGCGGTTTCGGCGATGAAAAAGGCTTTAACCGGCGTGCTTTATTATCCCGACTCTAACTCTTACGCTTTAAAAAAAGCTATATCCGCCGCCTGCAAAGCAAATGTGGAAAACATTATTTTGGGCGCCGGGTCTGATGAAATTATAGAGCTTATAGCTAAAGTTTTTTTTGAACCTCAAGACGAAATAGTAATGTCGCGCCACGCATTTATACGTTATGCTATGGCGGCGCAGTTGATGGGCTCGAAAGCCGTAGTTGTAGATATGGACAAAGGGCTCAGGCACGATTTGCCAGCAATGGCGCGCGCATGTACAAAAAAAACAAATGCAGTTTTTATAGCTAACCCTAATAATCCCACGGGTACATACAACACGGTAAAAGAATTTGAAAAGTTTATGCAGGCTTTGCCAAAAAATGCTTACGGCGTAAAACCGCTTGTGGTGTTAGACGAAGCTTATTTTGAATATGCTTCTGTAAACAAAGATTATCCCGACGGCAGAAAATATATATCAAAATATCCTAACCTGATAGTAATGCGCACATTTTCAAAAATTCATGCGCTTGCAGGAATAAGGCTTGGTTACGCGTTTGCAAGTTCGGGCATTGTAGATTTTATAGAACGTACCCGCCCGCCGTTTAATATTAACGTTTTTGCCCAAGCCGCGGGCGCTGCAAGTATTGCAGACGCCGGGCAGGTAATAAAAGGGCGCAAACTGGTTAAGCAGGAAAGCAAGTATATTTACGGCGAACTTAAAAAGCTGAATCTTGAGTATGTTCCCACGGCGGGGAATTTTATTTTAGTAAAAACCGCGCCGCGCATTTCTGGCAAAGATTTTTTTAAAGCAATGCTTGCCAAAGGCGTAATTGTGCGCGCCATGGACGAGTATGAGCTTTATGATTGGGCGCGCGTTACCATAGGCACGCACGCGCAAAATGTTTTAATGATGAAAAAGTTTAAAGAAATACTTAAAAATACCGGAGAAAAAAAGTGATTATTACATTAAAGAAAGGCTTAAAAAAGAAAGAAGAAGACAAAGTAGTATCAAAGGTTAAAACGCTAGGCTACAAACCGCATATTGTGCGCGGTAAATCTCTTACCATTATAGGCGTAGTTGGCGAATACGCAGAAAAGTACAGAGACGTTTTTGACGCAATGGAAGAGGTAGACCACATAAGCGAAATACAAAAGCCCTATAAGCTTGCCAGCCGTGAGTTTAAACAGGCAGACACGGTAATAAAGGTTAATAAAAATATTGAAATAGGCGGAAAAAAAATACACGTTATGGCAGGCCCCTGCGCTATTGAAGCACGCTCTATTATGCTTGAAACGGCAAAAGTTGCAAAAGAGGGCAGTGCGGAAATTTTGCGCGGCGGCGCATTTAAGCCAAGAAGTTCGCCCTATGCGTTTCAAGGGCTTGGCGAGAAAGGTTTAAAATACATGCAGGAAGCCGGCAAAAAATACGGCATGGCAACGGTAAGCGAAGCTATGACGGTAGAGCAAGTTACATTATTGTCAAAGTATTGCGACATTGTGCAAATAGGCGCGCGCAATATTCAAAATTATGACTTATTAAAAGCCGCGGGCAAACAAAAAAAGCCTGTGCTTTTAAAACGCGGTTATGCCGTAACCGTAAAAGAACTTTTGCTGTCGGCAGAATATATACTTTCACAAGGCAATTATAATGTTATGCTTTGCGAGCGCGGCATAAGAACCTTTGAAGATTCAACCAGAAACACATTAGACTTAAACGCCATACCTGTTCTAAAAAAACTTACGCATTTACCTGTTGTAGTAGACCCTTCGCACGGAATCGGCATAAGGGAGCATGTAGGCACAATGGCAAAAGCCGCCATTGCCGCAGGCGCAGACGCTTTGGTGCTTGAAATTCACCCTTGCCCTGAAAAAGCGCTTTCAGACGGTCCGCAAAGCTTGTACCCCGCGCAGTACTTAAAGTTAATGGAAGAATTAAAACTTATAGCCGGTGCGGTAGGCAGGGAAATTTAAACCCCTTGGGTTTTTATATGACAAATGTTTGTATTGTCGGGCTTGGACACATTGGCGGTTCGCTGGGCAAAGCTTTGGTTGACGCACGCAAAAACGGTAAAAGGCTTTATAAAGTTTACGGCTATGCGCGCAAGCCCGGTGTGTGCCGCGCGGCGCTGAAAATTAAAGCTTGCGACGCTGTTTTTAACAGTATAGACGAAATTAAAAATTGTGACATTATAGTTCTGTGCGTTCCGGTAGACAAAATAGCGCACTTTTACAAGGCTCTCGTTAAAATTGTTTCGCCCGAAACTGTTATTACAGATGTTGGTAGCATTAAGGGTTTTATAGAAGTTGAAGTGAAAAAAATACGGGGTAATTTGCCCCACCGCAAGGTGGCGGATTTTGTGGGCGCTCACCCAATGGCAGGCAGGGAAGTCAGCGGTATAAATTCTGCCGATGAAACAATATTTAAAGGTGCAACTTGTATTATAACAGGTTCGGTTTCGGCTAATGTTAAAAACGAAAAACTTGTAAAAAAAATGTGGCAAGATACGGGGCTTAAAATTGTTAAAATGCCCGCTAAAGAGCATGACTTTTTAACAGCATTAACAAGCCATTTGCCGCACATTACGGCATTTTGTTTGCAAGGTATGTATAATGACGTAAAGCGAAAATACCCGAATATCGAAAAAATTGTAGCGGGCAGTTTTAAAAGCGCTACCAGAGTGGCAACTTCATCTGCTGCAATGTGGGCGCCGATATTTAATTTAAACCGTAAAGAAATTATAAAACATACTGAAATTTTTTCAAAAAATATTAAAAAACTTTCCAAAGTCTCTAAAATTTCAAATATATTAAGGTTACAGGGCAAATGAAAATTAAACCAAAAAAACTTGAAGGCGTAATTAGCGTTCCCGCAGATAAATCTATTACGCACCGCAGCGTAATGCTTGCCTCGCTTGCAAACAGCAAATCCCAGGTAAACAACTACTTGCCGTCTGAAGATTGTATAAATACAATGCACTGCTTTAGGGCGCTTGGGGCTGAAATTTCCGTAAACGAAAACTCACTAACTATTACAGGCGCGGGGCTTAGAAACCTTAAAAAACCTGCCACAGAATTATATGCGGGCAATTCCGGCACAACAGCAAGGCTAATGTCGGGGATACTTGCGGGGCAAAATTTTGCTTCAACTATTACGGGGGACGAAAGCCTTTCCGTTCGCCCTATGAAACGCGTTATTGAGCCTTTAAGTTTAATGGGCGCGGAATTTGAACATAAAAACTTTTGTTTACCTATGACAATTAACGGCAAAGCCCCCCTAAAAGCCATAGAGTACAAAAGTCCTAAAGCAAGCGCGCAGGTTAAATCGGCTGTACTGTTTGCCGGACTTTTTGCTAATGGCGCAACCGTTTTTGAAGAACCTGCAAAATCGCGCGATCATACCGAAAGAATGCTTAACGCTTCGGGCGCAAAAGTAGAAGTGTACGGCAACAAAGTTACTGTGCACCCTTGCGAAAAACTAGAATCTTTAAATATTACCGTGCCGGGCGATATATCAAGCGCGGCATTTTTTATCACGGCGGGTTTAATTTTTCCGAACGCAAATATTACAATTCAATCGGTAGGCGTTAACCCCACACGCGACGGAATAATAGAAGTTTATAAAAACATGGGCGCAGATATTAAACTTGAAAATGAGCGTACGGTTTCGGGCGAGCCTGTTGCAGATATTAGTATTGTTACTTCACAGCTTAAAGGCATTGAAATCGGCGGTGAAATTATACCGCGCCTTATAGATGAACTTCCCATAATAGCGTTGGCGGCAACACAAGCCAAGGGCATAACCAAGGTTTTTGGCGCCGGAGAGCTTAGAGTAAAAGAAACTGACCGTATAAAAGCGGTTTATCTCGCCCTTAGTAAAATGGGCGCTGATATTACGGAAACAGAAGACGGTTTTATAATTAACGGGCAAGCGGGTGCGCTTAAAGGGGCTAATGTGTCAAGCTTTGGCGATCACCGCATAGCCATGATGGCGGCAGTTGCCGGCCTTATTACAGATGGAGAAGTTGAAATTGATGATACCGCTTGCGTTGCCGTATCGTTTCCTAACTTTTTTGAAGTGATAAAATCGTTATGCAGGTAAAATACGAAAACTCTCCCAAACGTAAAAGTTCTTTTTTGTTTTATCTCGGGCGGTTTTTGTCTTGGCTTTTGTTTGCAAGCGTCTACAGGCTGAAAGTTCTAGGTGTAGAAAATATACCCGATGGCGGCGCTATAATAGCGCCTAATCATCAAAGTTTTTTTGATCCGCCCCTTATGGGCGCTTCAATGCCCAGAGATTTGCACTTTATGGCAAAACAGGAACTTTTTAAAGTGCCTGTGCTTGGTTTTTTAATTAAACGCACAAATGCTTTTCCCATTAAGCGCGGCGCATTGGATATGTCTGCATTCCGCAACGCCTTTGACTTACTAAAAAAGGGGGAATTGCTTTTGATGTTTCCCGAGGGTACGCGTTCTAAAGACGGTAACCTTGGCAAAGCGCGCGCAGGGCTTGGCATGGTTGCTGTAAACGCGGGTGTGCCTGTTGTGCCTGCAAAAATTACCGGCACTAACACAATGTTTAAGCTTAAGCGTATTACAGTTACTTACGGTAAGCCCTTAATGTCTGAGCCGCTTAAAGATAAAGATTATTATTTGGAATTTTCAAAAAAAGTAGTTGAAGCAATTGCTAAGTTAAAATGAAAAAAGAAATTTGCAAAAAGGGTCATAATGCCCCGCAGGGGCTTATCCCCAAAATTACCGAAGCAAAAAACGCGGGCTTTTGTTTCGGCGTAAAACGCGCCGTGCGCCTTGCCGAAGAATCCTTAAAAAAAGGCGTAGCGCCGGTTTATGCGTTAGGCCCCATAATACATAATCCGCAAGAGGTCGGCCGCCTTGAAAAAGCCGGCATAAAAACGCTTAAAAGCCCAAGTGTGTCAAAAGGCACTTTAATTTTGCGTACGCACGGTATACCCCTTTGCTTGCATTATAAACTTTTAAAAAAGCCCGAACTTAAAATTGTAGACGCAACTTGTCCTTTTGTTACGCGCGCTCAAAATGTTATAAAAAAAATTGCGCCGCAAGCTGAAGTTATAGTTATAGTAGGCGAAAAAGAGCACCCGGAAGTTAAAGCGCTAGTGTCTTACGGCATGGGAAAGTGCAAGGTTATAGAAAATGTTGCCTCAGCGCAAAAAATAAAAAAAACGAAAGATATTATTTACATTGTAAGCCAAACAACGCAAACGCCCGAAAACTTTAAAAAAGTTGTAAACGTCATAAAAAAAGTTGCCAAAGTAAAAACTTACAACACTATTTGCCGCGCTACTTTTGACAGGCAAAGCGCGGCGCAACGGCTTGCGGGCACGGTAGATATTATGCTTGTTGTGGGCGGTAAAAATTCGGGAAACACACGGCGGCTTTATGAAATATGTTCGGGCAAAACCAAAACATACCATATAGAATCGGCTAAAGATATTAACGCGAAGTGGTTTAAAAATAAAAAAAATGTGGGTATTACGGCGGGCGCTTCAACGCCCGACTGGGTAATAGCTGAGGTTAGAAGGAGGGTAAAAGAGTTAAGTTTGGCAGTTGTCACAAAAAATAAGGAGAAGTAAAAATGGATAATAACAATTTAGATAAAACGGTGTTTGAAGACAGTGATAATGTAAGCATGGAAGAGCTGCTAAGCCAATACGGCGGCGCGGATAATTTTAGCGCGGGTAAAGAAATAGAAGTTACCATAATCGCCGAAAATGAAGACGGTTTTATGGCAGACTTAGGCATGAAATCGGAAGGGCTGATACCCAAAAAAGAATTTGCCGAAGGCGAAGTTCCGCCTGAACTTAAAGCGGGCGCGGTTGTAAAGGTTAAAGTAATTTCTACCAGCCCCAATATAAAGCTTTCTTACAGGGAAGTTCTTGAAAAAGCCGCATGGGATACTATTGAAGAAGCCGCCCGCGCAGGTAAAACGGTTAAAGGCAAAATTTTAAAAACAGTTAAAGGCGGTTTTATAGTAGATGTCGGCGTGCGCGCATTTTTGCATATTTCCCAGGTTGACACCGTTTTTGTTAAAGACGGCGCAAGTTATGTCGGCAATACTTTTGATTTTATAATTACCGAGTTTTCACGCCCCGAAAAAAAAGTAACGCTGTCGCGCCGTAAACTTTTAGAAAACGAAAAAGCAAGCAAAAAAGCCGAGGCTTTAGATTCTATAAGCGAAGGGCAAATTTTAGACGGCACTGTAAGCCGCATAACAGATTTTGGCGCGTTTATAGATTTAGGCGGCGTAGACGGACTTTTGCATATAGGTGAAATTGCATGGCACAAGGTAAAAAAAGTAGATGAGCTTTTGCAAAAAGGCCAAACCGTGCGCGTGCAGGTTTTGCGGGTAGATAAGGCTTCGGGCAAAATTTCACTTACAATGAAGCAACTTAACGCACACCCGTGGGACGGCGCGGCAGAAAAATTCCCTGAAGGGTTAATAGTTAAGGGCATTGTAAGTTCGGTTTCGTCTTACGGCGCTTTTGTAGAACTTGAAAAAGGCATAGAAGGGTTACTGCATGTTTCCGAATATGCCTGGAACGATTCGGAAAGTTCTTTCAAAAAAAATGTTAAGTCCGGAGATGAAATAGAGGTAAAAGTTATAGCCCTAGACAAAGAAAATAAAAAAATATCTTTGTCGGTTAAAAAAATACTGCAAAATCCGTGGGAAGAAGCCGTAAGGCGTTATGCCCCGGGTACAAAGGTTAAAGGGGTGGTAACAAAACTTATGCCGTTTGGCGCTTTTGTAAAGTTGCCCGAGGGTATTGAAGGGCTGGTGCATATAAGCGATTTTTCGTGGGCTAAAAAAGTACGCCACGCCGAAGATGTTTTAAAAGTAGGCGATGAAGTGGAAGTTGTTGTGCGCGAGGTAAGCCCCACAAACGAAAAAATAGCCCTGTCTATAAAGCACTTGTCGCAAGACCCGTTTAAAAATTATAAAACGGGCGCGGTTGTTAAAGGCAAGGTTATACGCACGGCGGACTTTGGCGTTTTTGTAGAGCTTGAGCCCGGCATAGAAGCATTACTTAAAAATTCAGAAATGACATCAGTTAAAGAAGAGCGCGGCAATATTGTTTTTAAAGAGGGCGACGAGATAGAAGCCAAGGTAATAAAAGCCGATACTCCCGCGCGCAAAATAGAAATTTCAATAAAAAAATTGGAATTTGATATGGAAAAAGAACTTGTAAAAAAATATGCTTCAGAGTCTGACAAACCTACATTAGGCGATATACTTACTGAAGACTCAGGCGGCTCGGAAGAAATTTAACGGTTTTTGCATGGGCGGGCAAGCCAAAGCCCGCCCCGCAAATTTTTTCAAACAGGGGAGAAAATGAAAATAAGGCCGGCAAAAGTTACAGACGTAAAAAATATTCACGTGCTTGTTGAAGAGCACGCAAACCGTAAAGAAATGCTTCATCGTTCGCTAAATTCTATATACGAAAACATTCAGGAATACATTGTGGCGGAAGCCAAGGGCGAAATTATAGCCTGCGGCGCATTGCATGTTTCGTGGGAAGACTTAGCCGAAATTAAAGCTCTTGCCGTAAGCGACGGTTATAAACGGCGCGGTATAGGCAAAAAAATTGTCACGCGTCTTGAAAAAAACGCCAAAGCTTTGGAAGTAAAAAAAGTATTTGCTTTAAGTTTTAAACCGGCATTTTTTAAAAAACTTAAATATAAAATAATTCCTAAAGAAGCGCTTCCCCATAAAATATGGAGCGAATGTATCCACTGCTATATGTTTCCTAACTGCGGCGAAGTGCCTTTGCTTAAAATTCTAAAAAAATAACGTTTAAGTAAAAAAATGATAAAAAAACTGCATGCCCTTGTAATTCAAAATAAAAACAAACAAGTGGTAAAAAACAGTTTTTACATGTCATTATTTCAAATCTTTAACTACGTATTTCCCGCAATTACCTTTGCTTATCTTGCGCGTGTTCTTGGCGTATCTAACTTCGGGCTTGTAATGCTTTCAGTGGCGGTGGCAAATTATTTTGCCATTGTTGTAGACTGGGGCTTTATGTATTCCGCCGTGCGCACCATTGCCTTAAACAAACACAATCCTCAAAAGGTTTCTCAAACGGCTAGCGCTGTAATAGTGTTAAAAATTTTATTTTTTTTAGCGGGAGCTGTTGTTTTTGCGGGGATTGTCTTTGCAGTGCCTGCTTTACGTCAGGAAAAACTTTTATATTTTCTTGCTTTTTTGGGTGTGTTGTGGAATGTTTTTTTTGCAGAGTGGATTTTTCAGGCTTTTGAAGAAATGCGCTACACGGCATATTTTTCGTGGGTTATGGAATCTATTACACTGGGGCTTGTGATTTTTTTTGTGAGAGCGCCAAGTGATTATGTTTTGGTTGTTTTAATAGGGTCTTGTGTGGCGGGCGTGGGCGCTTTGGTAAGCTGTTTGTTTGCTTTTAAAAAGTTTAAATTAAAATTTAAAATTCCGCCCCTAAGCGTTTTGAAAGAAAATTTGCGGGAGGGCTTACACTTTTTCAACGCCAATGTTTCGTTGGTTATAGGGCACTCTACAGTTAGCGTAATGCTTGGTTTTTTTGTAGGTTATGCCGCGGTGGGTTATTATACGGCCGCCAAAAAAATACTTATAGCGTTAAGGCTTATGGCGCAACCCGTTGCTTCGGCGGTGTATCCTTATATTTTGCGCAAGTTTGAAAGTTTTGCTTCGGGCGCGGTTACCACTGTTAAAAAGGTTTTAATTTTTACAACTACGGCTTCGTTTGCTTTATGCGCATTGGTGTTTATTTGGGCGGGAAGCATTGTGCGTATAATTTGGGGCGAAAGTTATGTTGAAGTTTCAGGCGCGCTTGTGCGTGCGGGACTTTTAATGCCTGTTATAAGTTCGGTATACATAATTTTAATGACGCATATTTTAATGCCGCTTAGAAAAGAAGTTTTAATAGGCAAAATATTTTTCTCAAGCGTCGCGATAAGTGTTGTTTTGAGCTTTGTGCTTATTAAAAACTTTGGCGCTTTGGGCGCAATGGTAAGCGTAACTTTATTTGACGCTTGCATTGCCGCGGGGGTGTTTGTTGCTTCCAGAAAAGCCGTAAAAAGTATTGCCGTAGCTTGAAGATACATTATGCCCAAAAGGAAAGTAAATGAAAACATTTAGAAAAGAACTTGTTTTTAACACATCTAAAACTTTAGAATTTGTAAATATTTCAGAGAAAGTCCAACAGGCTATTGATGAAAGCGGGGTAACGGAAGGGCTTGCGCTTGTAAACTCCATGCACATTACAAGCTCTGTTTTTATTAATGACCATGAGTCCGGCCTGCATAATGATTTTGCCGTATGGCTTGAGCGCCTTGCGCCCAATAAGCCCCACTCACAGTACAAACACAACCTTACCGGCGAAGATAATGCCGACGCTCACTTAAAACGCCAAATTATGGGGCGTGAGGTTGTTGTTGCTATAACAAACGGCGTTTTAGATTTTGGTCCGTGGGAGCAAATTTTTTACGGCGAATTCGACGGTAAACGCCCCAAACGGGTACTGGTAAAAATTATAGGTAATTAATTTTTGCTTCGGCTTTTGGGTTTATGCTTCCTTACGCTTGTGCTCGTGTACCGCTTCACTTCCGTACACTTCGCCCAAGCAAGCGTTGCCTAAACCCAAAATACTTAGCAAAAACTTTTATTCTATTGTGATATATGTACATATTAGATATAATACAAAAATATGTCGGCTGCTTTTAAGAAAAGGGGGCGAGTCTTGCTAAAAAAACTTCTTACCGCTTTATTTATGGATAAAAACTTAAAAGACGACATATCCTTTCTAAAAACCATATCTTTATTCGACGGGCTTAGCGAGCGTTCCTTAAGTAAAATAGCCGCCATTATATACAAAAAAACCTACACCAAGGGAGAGTCCGTTTACGCGCCTTCCCAAGAAGCAAATCTTTTATACATTGTCAGAAGCGGAGAAATAAATATAGAGTGCGCTAACTCGCAAAAATCTGCTTTAGAAGGCGGTTTTTTTGGAGAAGTTTCTTTAATATCTGAATCACAAAAACACGAAGGAAAGGCAACAGCCGCAAAAGACAGCCAACTTTACTTAATTTATCGCGTAAAATTTGACGACTTAATAGAAAGCGACCCGCGCTTAGGGCTTAAGGTTATAAAAAATTTATTAAAAACGTTTGCGTCGCGTGTGGTATGCGCTTAAGCGCAAAATATTTCAAAAAAGATTTTTTAAATTTTGTTTTAACGGTACAGATATGGCTGAAGCCTCTAACTATTCAAACAAAACGTTTGTAATAGGCGTGATTATATTTATTATCTGCGCCTTGTTTTTGTATGCGGTGCGTTCTATACTTGCGCCGTTTATACTGGCGGCGTTTTTTGCTTACTTGATTTATCCCGTAATTAATAGCTTGCATTCGCTTGGCCTGAAACGTTGGGCGGCGGCTTTAATACTTGTGCTTACGATTGTGCTTGCAGCGCTTATAGCTGTACTGGTGTTGTTGCCTAAACTTATATATCAGGGCGAAAGTTTAATAAGTTCCGCGCCCGATTATTATAAAAATATTTTACAATACGTATCAATGTTTAAAAGCAAAATAGAAGTTGCCTTTCCCATGTTTGAAAGGTACGATTTTTTAGACAGGTCGCTTGACAGGTTTGCAGATTTTATCACGCAAACGCTAAGCAGCTTTCCGCATTATTTAAGAAATTTG
>WQVR01000008.1 GCA_009785775.1 Candidatus Proendomicrobium guianensium | reverse complement strand
GTGAGCGAAAAATTTTTAAGTTCATCGTTTTTCGCATGTTTGAAGCGGGCTACACTTGAGCTATTATAAACTGCCCGAAAGTTCGAAAAACGCTTAAAAATTTTAAGCGATTGCCTGCTAAGTGCGCTAAGCGCAAAGGCAAAAAACAATAAAAAAGTAAAAATTTAAAAATCTAAGGAGAAAAGAAGTTCGCCGCTGGCAGAGAAAGCACGGCGGCGCACTCTTGTGCCGTTACGATAGGTGTCTACATAAATGGGGGTATGCGGATTGGCTATGGAGAAAATTCTTGTATCGCCCTGCCTTACGCCGTTAGCAAACCTTACTTCCTGATGAATGGTCCCTTCTTCATAAAAAAAGCGCGACAAACCGTTTAAAATGCCACGCGCATAGTAATATTCTGCCTGTAAAATACCGCGGTTATTAAATTCCCTGTGATAACCGCCCCTTAAGCCGCGAAAATATGAAGTCTCCGTTTTTACAGCACCCGCCGGAAAAAATTCTCTCACAATGCCGCAACGTTCATTGTTTCTGTAATGCACAACCCTTACTAAAGCGCCGTCGCGGGTAAACGTGCGCGCAGGCCCGTGCAACATACCTGCACGGTAATTTCTTTCCTCTATAAGGCGGCCTGCAGGGGTAAATTCTTGTACAAGCCCATGCAACTTGCCCTCACGATAATCTGCAACGCGTACCGCATTACCGCGAGCGTCAAATTCTATAACTTCGCCTTCAAGCTGTCCCGCGTTATAATTACGTTCTGCTATAACATAGCCTCCGGGGCTATGTTGAACCACTAAACCGTTGGGTATTCTCCCCGACAACGCGCGTCTGCCGGTATGGTCTACTATTACGGTAGCAACGACATTACCGGTAAGAATACTTACATACTCATACCCCGTAACCGTACCGTCTGCCCGACGACCTAGTTCCCTCTTTGTAGCTACAGGGCCTGTTTCGTCACGGGTTTCCTGCGGAACATCCGTTAAATTGTCCACAAGCCTTTGCCTTAAAATTTCCAAAGGGGTCAGTTCAGCCGCAGGAGGGGGCGTGGAAGCGCAACCGAAAAACAAGCCCGCCATAAACATGGTAATAAGTATTTTTGTTATCATAACTCTCGACTGCGATTATAGCACATTTAATAATAAGTTGCCATATAAATTTGCATAAATTTTACATTATCGTCGTAAATATTAACCTTTAATTCGGGTTTTGCGTAAAACATTTGCCCTGATTTCTGCTATATTTCTTTTGGTTTCGTACTCTGAAAAAATTTCGACAAGCTTGTTTTGTTTTGCGCTTTCCTTTAGAGCGTCGTCGGCGCGCTGACGGGCTTTTAGAATTTTTTCCTCAGAAACTTTAGCAATATCGGCGGCGTAATACGATAAAATATTGACCTTGTTGCTTAAAACTTCCAAAAAACCGCCAGTAGTTTTAATTTTTGTCTGGCCGGAATTTTCCGGCAAAGTTAAAATAATATCGCCTGTGTGTAAATTTGCAATTATGTCTTCATGGTCTGCATAGACTGTAATTTCACCGCCCACCGCGGGCAGTATAGCGCTTGTAACCGCGCCTTTAAATATGAGCCCCTCTAAAGACATTATTTCTAAGTCAAACGTGTGCATTATTTAATTGCCTTTTTAAGCACGTCTTCTATAGTACCTGCCATATAAAACGCCGCTTCGGGGATACTATCATGGCGCCCTTCAATTATTTCTTTAAATCCCCTTATGGTATCTTCCGTTTTAACATATTTTCCGGAGATGGTTGAGAAAGTTTCAGCCACAAAAAACGGCTGTGTTAAAAAACGTTGCACTTTGCGCGCGCGTGACACGGTTAATTTGTCTTCGTCGCTAAGCTCGTCAAGCCCGAGTATTGCAATAATATCTTGTAAGTCTTTATAACGCTGAAGTATTTTTTTAACGCCCATAGCTGTTTGGTAATGCTCGTCTCCTACAATATTTGGGTCTAGCAGCCTTGAAGAAGACATTAAAGAATTTACCGCAGGGTAAAGTCCCTGCTCGGCAATTGCCCTGTCTAGCGTTAGCGTGCCGTCTAAATGGGCAAAAACTGTAACAGGGGCGGGGTCTGTGTAATCGTCTGCAGGAACATAAACCGCCTGAACGGAAGTTACAGAGCCCTCGGTGGTTGAGGCAATACGTTCTTGCAATTCGCCCATATCCCAAGCAAGGTTTGGTTGATAACCAACCGCCGATGACATTCTGCCAAGCAAAGCCGAAACCTCGCTTCCCGCTTGGGCAAAACGGAAAATATTGTCTATAAAAAGTAAAACGTCTTCATGTTTTTGATCTCTGAAATATTCCGCCATGGTTAATGCAGTAAAAGCAACACGCAGGCGATTACCCGGTGGCTCATTCATCTGCCCGAAAACCATAACGGTTTTATCGAGCACTTTTGCTTCTTTCATTTCGTTCCAAAGGTCTGAGCCTTCTCTGGTACGCTCGCCCACACCGGCAAAAACGGAATGCCCGCGGTGCTCTGTGGCTATATTGCGGATAAGTTCTTTAACTATCACGGTTTTTCCTACGCCCGCGCCGCCGAAAATTCCTATTTTGCCGCCTTTGGTAAAAGGCGTCATTAAATCTATAACTTTTATGCCGGTTTCAAGCATTTCGGGCACGGTTTTTTGGTCTTCTAAATTCGGGGCGGGTTTGTGTATTTCGTCGCGCGGGCTGTCAGCCCCTAAACTTTCCAAACCGTCAAGCGGTTCTCCTAAAACATTAAAAACACGGCCTAAGGTTTTTTCACCTACAGGCACCTTTATAGACGCCCCCGTGCGGCGCACTTCCATACCGCGCTTCATGGAATCTGTTATGCCTAAAGCAATGGCGCGCACCTGATCTACATCTGTTTCAAACATTGTTTCAAGCACAAGCGTGCCTTTGGGCATGTCAATTTCCAGAGCCTCGTAAATTTCGGGAAGGTCCCCGTCAAATTTCACGTCTACCACCGCGCCGTGCACGCTTACCACGCGGCCTTTGTTTAGTTGGGTGTTTTCCATAGTAGGTTCCTGTTATATTTGTGCGCTTGCCAAATCAAGTATTTCATTGGTTATTTTTTCCTGACGAATTTTGTTGTATGCGGTAGTAAGGGTTTGCGATATTTCAAGCGCATTGTCTTTAGCCGCACTCATCGCCGCCACACGCGCGGCTTGTTCGCTTGCGTGGGCATTCTTTAAAGCGTTAAAAAATTCTACTTCTATGTAGTAAGGCAATATACGCTCTAAAACCGCCAGTGGGCTTGGCTCAAACAAATAGCGGTGATGTGAATTTTTAAAGTTTTCGTCAGGAGTTATAGGCATTAAAGTTTGAGCCGTTACTTCTTGCACAAATGCGTTTTTAAAAGGCGCATAAATAAGCACTACGCTTGCAACCTGAACGCTTACATAATAGCTTACGGCAAGGTTTATCATAGGGTAAATGCTGTTGTATTCAGGGTATCCGGTACCCATAGGAAATGACGCTATGATGTTATGCCCCATTTTGGCGCTTGCTTTTTCAATTTTTTTGCCTATGCAAACTACATAGTCGTTTTCCGTTACGAGCTCTGCCGCTTTTTTTACAATGTTTGAAACAAGCCCCCCGCAAAGCCCTTTATCGGGCGAAATTATAAAAAAAAGTTTTTTAGGCGCGGATGCATCAGGTTTTTGCTCGTTTAAAAATTCAAGGCGGTCTTCAAGAAAAGTATTTCTTAATTTGGCAATATCTGTATCGGCAAGAATTTTTTGCACCACATAACGTATTTTTTCTTCGTAAGCCCTTGTTTTCTCAACAGATTTACGCGCGGTTTTAATTTTAGAGGCGGCAATTGCCTCCATAGCCTTTGTAATTTTGGCAATGCCGTTTGAAGAGTTTATGCGAGCCTTTAGTTGTTGTAAGCTTTGCGCCATTTTTATTATGCCACGTAAGTTTTTTTAAAGTCTTTTACGGCATTGTCTAGTGCCGTTTTTAAGTTATCATCAAATTTGGCGCCTGTAAGTTTTTCGGGCAGTTCGGCGTATTTTTTGTTTATAAATTCCATTAAGTGCGCTTCGGCGGCATTAATTTTTTCAAGCGGAACATCGTCAAAGTAGCCGTTGGTTACGGCGTAAATCGACAAAATTTCACTAACCTCGTCTAAGGGGCTGTATTGAGGTTGCTTTAAAACTTCCCTTACCCTTTTGCCGCGCTCAAGGCGTTTTAGGGTGTCTTCGTCAAGATCTGAACCAAACTGCGCGAAAGTTTGAAGTTCTTTGAACTGCGACAGTTCAAGGCGCAGGGGTCCGGCAAGGCGCTTCATAACTTCACTTTGCGCCGCCCCACCCACGCGTGAAACAGAAAGTCCCGTGTTTACCGCAGGGCGTTGGCCTATGTTAAATAAATCAGATTCTAAGTATATTTGCCCGTCGGTAATTGAAATAACGTTTGTGGGAATATAGGCAGAAACATCATTGCCTTGGGTTTCTATAACGGGAAGCGCTGTAAGCGTGCCGCCGCCGTGTTCGGCAGACATACTTGCCGCGCGCTCTAAGAGGCGCGAGTGCAAATAAAAAATATCGCCGGGGTAAGCTTCCCGCGCTGAAGGGCGCCTTAGTAAAAGTGAAATTTGCCTGTATGCCCAAGCGTGCTTTGTTAAATCGTCATAAACTATTAAAACGTCTTCGCCTTTATCCATAAAGTATTCGCCTATGGCGCAAGCCGCCATGGGCGCAATATACTGCATTGAAGCAGGGTCTGAAGCGGTTGCAGAAACTATAATGGTGTAATCCATTGCGTCTGAATCTTTAAGCCTTTGTGCAATTTGGGCAACGCTTGAGCGTTTTTGCCCTATAGCGCAATAAATGCAGATAACTTTTTTTAAGCCTAAGTCTTGTTTTTTTTGGTTAATTATGGTGTCTATAGCTATTGCGGTTTTGCCTGTGCCGCGGTCGCCTATTATAAGTTCACGCTGTCCGCGCCCTATAGGTATCATTGCGTCTATAGTTTTAATACCTGTTTTTATGGGGCGGTTTACGGAACTTCTTGCGATAATGCCGGGCGCTATTTTTTCAAGCGGGTAACGCAAACCGCCGATAGCTGTAAGCTCTTTACCGTCTAAAGCAATGCCTAAAGGATTTACAACGCGGCCAAGCATTTCCGGTGAAACTTCTATGCTTAAAACTTTACCAGTGGTTTGAATTTTCATGCCGGCAGAAATGTGGCCTGAGTCTGCAAGAAGCACTATCTGAACAAAATCTTCATCCATGCCGAAAACAAACCCTACGGAATCGTCCTCAAAAATAACTTCTTCATAGTAGCCCGCCTCTGATAATCCCGAAGCGTATACTATACTATCGCCAATGCTTTCTACAAAACCGTAATTTACAAGCTCGGCTTTGTCTACTTCGGCAGACATAATTTGGCGTTCTATTTTGTTTATAAGTTCTTGCGGGTTCATAAGTTTTCTTTTACGGCGTCTATTACTTGCTGTTTTAAGCCGCCGAGGGATTGGTCTAGCACCCAGTCTCCCATGGTAATTTTAAGGCCGCCTATAATTGCCTCGTCATCTTTTATATATTCTATTTTTTTATCTGAAAAAACTCTATTTAAAATTTTGTTTTCTTCTATTGCCAAGTTTAAATTTTGCTTGGCTTTGTCTGTCATATTGCCGGCATAATAAACTTTAATTTTTGCCTCTCTAGCACATTTTTGAAGATAGCGCACAAAATATTTAAGTTGCGGCTTAGACAGGTTTTTTATTAACCAGTTATATACCTCCGGGCTTGCTTCGTCTGAGTCGGCTATACTTTGGGCAATTTGCCTTACTTGCGCCATGTTTACTTTATTGTTTGGCTTTAGCAACTTAAGCTCCCGAAGTTTTAGAGGTTTTTATTTTTTCTATGGCTTTATTTAAAATTTCTTCTTTTTGCTCAGGCGTAAAAACTTCGTTAAGCACTTTGCCTACAACCGTCTGGCTTAAATCAAGCGCCATTTTACTTAAATTTTTACGCGCTTCTTCAAACTCTTCGGCAGCTTTGTGCCGGGCTTGTTCTACAAGCCCTTCAGAGTTTTTTACGGCAGTGTCAAATAACTGCTTTTTTAATTCATGCGCGGCAACTTTTGTATCTGACATTATTGTTTCGGCAGAAGCGCGCGCGGCTGTAATAATTTCAAGCCGCCGTGAGTCAGCCTCAATAAGCGTTCGGGCGGCGTCATCAGCGTCTTTAAGACCTTGCGCAATTTTGTCGCGACGGCGTTGCATTACGCCCTGCAAAGGCCTAAAAAGCAAATATTTAAGCGCAAAAAACAACAGCGTAAAATTTACTACCTGAGCAATAAAAAGGTTTGTATCTAACCCTAAAACCGTCAGTTTTTCCATAAATTAATGGCCGAATATAAATACTACTAAAATTGAATATATTGCTATAGCTTCGGCAAATGCCATAGCAAGGAGCATATTTGTCATAATTTTGCCGGAAGCTTCCGGATTTCTGCCGGTAGCTTCAACAGCTTTAGCGCCTATCCAACCTATGGCAAGCGCCGGCACCATACCGCCAAGCGCTACAATAATACCGCCCGTAACCGTAATTGTCATTTTTTACTTCCTCCGTAATATTAAAAATTTTAATTTTAACTTAAGTTTCACGCGAAGTTAATGTTGCCATAAAAGACATTGTAAGCATAGCAAAAACTAATGCTTGTATAATAGCTATAAAAAATTCTAGCAACATCATAAAAAAAGGTGCGAAATAAGCCAAAGGTCTTAAACTTATAGATATTCCAAGCGCGTTTATAGGCGCTATATTTAAAAAAGTGGTTGCTATAGTGTTTATTACTAATTCACCCGAGTAAACATTGCCAAAAAGCCTGAACGAAAGCGAAACCACTTTCACAAGTTCGCTTACGGCTTCTATAGCGCCCACAAACAAAAACACAAAAAACATTAAAACAGCGCTAAGCGTAAATTTTAAACTTTTATAGGGCACAAATCTGTTAACATAATATCCGGCGCCTGTATATTTTATGGCGTAAAAATGCACTGCGGCAAGAGAAACCGCCGCAAGGGCAAGTGTTGTGTTTAAATCGCTTGTAGCGCTGCGCAAAAGCGGAATGTGCTCTCCGCCTGAGATAATGTATATGCTTTCAAATCCGGGCAACAAACCCATTATGTTAGACAACACTATAAAAATAAAAATTGTTGCGACCCACGGGTAAATAAATTCAGCGCGTTTACCTGCAATGGATTCGGTAGCAGAGTAAAAGTACTCTACGGCCATTTCAACAGCATTTTGAACCTTTCCGGGAACAAGCCCTCCAAAGCGCGTAACAATAAAAATTATTGTTACTATCACTATATTAACTATCAGTGTAGTGATAACAGTATTTGTTATGGGGAAACCAAACAAAGTAAAAACCGTTTGCGGGGCTAACTGCATTTATATTCCTTTAAGAGGTGATACATTGACTAAAATTCTACCTTAAAAGCATTTGGTAAGTCAACGTTAAATGCCATATTTTATGCTAAAATAAAGTATGGTGAAATTTTTAATTTTATTTTTGGTTTTTATGCTTGCAAATTCACCTTCTATTGCTTTGGCGCGTCCTACCATTCACACTTTCAGAAACGAAGTAAGCCTTATGCGAAATAACAGATTTTCAAGAAACGAAGTTTTAAGTTTTATTCATACTGTTTTAGCCAATATTGAACGCCGCGAAAACGCGCAAAGTTATATGCAATTTCTTGACAGTAGCGAAAGTTTTGTGATAAGCCTAGACAGAATAGGCATAGGAAGCCGCCTGCGCGGAGTTGTAGACATAAGAAACGAAAGCAGTTTTATAAGGTGGTATAACGGTTTTATAGACGAGTACAGGGAAATAATACTTACGCCGGAAAGAATAGACATAGATTTTCTGCAAAACGGCACCTACCGCGTGAGCCTTTTACTTACTTTTCAGGGGCGGGGACCAAACGGTTTTATATCACACAGATTCAGACAAACGTGGGTTTTGGCGGCTGGCGCACACGAAGCGCCGGTGATAAGAAGCATAACTTCACGCTCGTCCCCCACACGCACCGTAACAATACCAAGTGAATAATTTTTAAGCGGCGGAAAGCATAGCCGAAATTTATTACAAATTTACCTGTAATTAGTAAATTGCAAGGGCAAAGAAAAAGGTTTGTCTTTTAGGTAAGCCATTACAGCTTGGAGTTCGTCTTTTTTGGGCGAAATAACCTTTACTTTAGCACCGTCTATCTGGGTTTGGACTTTTAATTTTGAATCCTTTATAAGTTTTGAAAGCTCTTTGGCTTTGTCTGAAGGAAGCCCTGATATAAGTTCTGCAACTTGTCTTACTGTACCCTCAAAAGCGCTTTCCATAGGTTTAAAGTTCAAAGATTTAAGCGACACCCCACGTTTTGCGAAGCGCCCTTCCAAAATATCTATAACAGATTTCAGTTTAAATTCGTCATCACCTATAAGAGTGATTTTTTTATCTGTTTTGTTAAGGTCTATTGACGATTTTGAACCTTTAAAATCAAACCTGGTTTCAAGCTCTTTTTGGGCTTGGTGCACGGCGTTTTCTACTTCCATCATGTTAATTTCAGAAACTATGTCAAAAGAAAATTTATCAGCCATTTTTACTGCCTCCCCCGCTTAAAGCGGTTTATTATAATTTTTCTAAAGATATTCGCTTAAGTTCGGGCTCTACTTTAAGCACGCGCACTTTTACGCTTTCACCTACCGACACTACTTCGTGGGGGTCGCGCACAAACTTATCGGAAAGTTTTGAAATATGTACAAGTCCGTCTTGATGTACGCCAATATCTACAAATGCGCCAAAATTTGTAACGTTTGTAACGGTACCATTTAAAACCATGCTTTCTTTTAAGTCTGCTATATCGTTAATATCGTCTGAAAATTTTGCGGTTTCAAAATTTTGGCGCGGGTCTACGCCGGGTTTTTTTAACTCTGCCGTTATGTCTGTAAGCGTTGGAAGCCCCACAGTGTCAGAAACATACTTGTTTAGCTCTATCTTTTTTATTAACGCGTCATTGCCTACCAAACCGCTTACACTTGCGCTTAAATCTTGCGCCATTTGTTCTACAAGGGCATAACGCTCGGGGTGTATACCTGAATTATCTAAAGGGTTGTCGCCGTCGGCTACGCGCAAAAAACCTGCACATTGCTCAAAAGTTTTAGCGCCAAGCCCAGGAACTTTCAAAAGCTCGCTTTTGCTTTTATATGAACCGTTTTTGTCGCGCAGCATTATAATATTTTTTGCCGCAACCCGCCCTATCCCCGAAACATAACTTAAAAGCTCACTTGAGGCGGAGTTTAAGTTTACCCCTACAAAATTCACTGAGGACTCTACCGTAGCGTCTAAGCTTTTTTTAAGGTTTATTTGGTTAACGTCATGCTGATATTGACCTACGCCTATGGATTTAGGATCTATTTTTACAAGTTCTGCTAGCGGGTCTTGCAGGCGGCGCGCTATGCTTACAGCGCCCCTTACAGAAACATCTAAGTCGGGAAACTCGGCGGTTGCTAATGGGCTAGCAGAGTAAACCGACGCGCCCGCTTCGCTTACAATTACCACCTTAACTTTCAAATTATTTTTCTTTATAACCGCACCAACAAACATATTTGTTTCTTTACTTGCTGTGCCGTTGCCTATAGCTATAAGCTCGGGTTCGTATTCTTTTACCAAATCTACTATTGTTTCTTCGGCTTCTAAAACTCTGTTTTGGGGCTCGTGTGGAAATATAGTATGAAATTCTTTAAATTTTCCATTTTTGTCTATTACCACAGCTTTGCAACCTGTTCTAAAACCCGGGTCTATGCCTATTATAACTTTATGTCCGGCGGGTGGGGCAAGAAGCAGGTTTTTTGCGTTTTGGGCGAAAACTTTTATTGCGTCTAAGTCTGCCTCGGCCATTTTTGCTACAAATATTTCAACTTGTAAAGACGGATACAAATGCCTCTGCCAAGCGGTTTTTATAGCAAGCATTAGTTCATCATAAAAAAGACTTTGCTTGGCTTTGACAACTTTTGAGGCTATTAGGTTTAAGGCTTCTTCATCTTCTACTACTATTTTCCACGTTATAACTTGTTCTTTAGAGCCGCGCCTTAAGGCAAGAAGCCTATGTGGCGGTATAGCTTTTAAACTTTCAGAATAGTCATAATACATTTCAAACTTGCTTTTTTGGTTTTCAAAAGCTTTTGTAACTTTACCGGTTATGTTGCCGTTGGCTGAAATAAAAACCCTTACCAAGCCCCTTATAAGGGCATTATCGGAAAGATATTCGGCAATAATGTCTATCGCGCCGTTTAAGGCGTCTTCATAAGTTTCTACGGATTTTTCTTTGTTTATATACTTATTGCCTATTGCCTGCTTGTCGCCACCTATAGGCAAATTTTGATTTAAAATTTCAAGGGCGAAAGGTTCTAAGCCTTTTTCTTTTGCGATTGTCGCCTTTGTTTGGCGTTTGGGTTTAAAGGGAAGGTATAAATCTTCAAGTTTTTGTTTTTCGCGGGTATCTTCTATAAGTTTTTTAAGTTCGGGGGTAAGCTTGTTTTGTTCTTCAATGCTTTTAAGAACGGTAAGTTTGCGTTCCTCAAGTTCTATATAATATTGCAATTTATCTGCAATATCGCGAATATTAACTTCGTTTAAACTTCCCGTACGCTCTTTACGATAACGGGAGATAAAAGGCACTGTATCGCCCGAACCCAGCATTTGAGCGGTATTTGCCACGCCTGCAATATCCAAGTTTAAATCTGCGGATATCCAATTTGTTATTTTAGCCGCGACTGTTTCCATTACACACCCATAAAAAACGGGGCTAGCCTTGGGTAATTTACCGCAGCTAACCCCTTAAAGTAGTTTTACTTGCTTTTGCCGGTTATTTTAAATACTTTCGTGCCGCAAGTACCGCAAACGCCTGAAATAGCATTCATGCCATTTTTCATTGTTACGTTTTCAGCATTTTGTACTTCTACCTGTTTTTTGCACTTCATGCATCTTGCTTCTGCCATTTTAATACTCCCCCTGTTTATATATAAAACTTTAGCACAAATACCTTTTTAATACTATAAATATAAATTTTAATTGTCAAGCGTGGGAGGATTGACACATCCGCAAGTTATGTTATAGCATATACAGCAATGATTACAGGAAAAAGCAGTATAACAGTATCAATAATAATTCCCTGTTTTAAAGAAAAAAACAATATCCGTGATATTATAGGCAAAGTGCTGGCAGCACCTTTAGCAAATAAAGAAATAATTGTTGTGGATGACGGCTCTACCCCTGAAACTCTGGATATTTTGCGAAAAGAAATAGAGCCTTTAGTTACGAAAGTAATATACCACGAAAAAAACAAGGGAAAGGGCGCTGCGCTAAGAACCGGTTTTGCCGTAGCCACAGGGGATGTCGTTATAGTACAAGACGCAGACCTTGAGTATGACCCTATGGAAATTCCAACCGTTTTAGCTCCTATTGAGCGCGGAGAAACAGACGTCGCTTACGGTTCTCGGTTTTTGATTAAACCTAAAAACAAAGGCTATATTTTAAATTATATTGCAAATCGCTTTCTAACTGTACTTTCAAACTTAAAAACAGGGCTGCGCTTAACAGACATGCAAACCTGCTATAAAGCTTTCCGCCGCGAGATAATTCAATCTTTAAATTTACAAGAAAACCGCTTTGGATTTGACCCTGAGGTAACCGCTTTAGTAGCAAAACGCGGGCACAATATAGTTGAAGTGCCTATATCGTACAATCCGCGCACTTTTAAAGAAGGCAAAAAAATCGGTTGGAGAGACGGTCTGCGCGCTATATACGTAATACTTAAAAATTAAAGGTAACTTATGAATTTAGTAATAATCGGCAGCGGCTATGTTGGGCTGGTAACAGCCGCGTGTTTTGCTGACTTTGGTCACAATGTAACTTGTGTTGATATAGATTCTAAAAAAGTGAAATCACTACAAAACGGTATTATACCCATTTTTGAACCAGGGCTTGAGGCGCTTGTAAAAACAAACCTTGAAAAAAAGTATCTGCGTTTTACTACAGACTTAGGCGAAGCCCTTAAAAACTGCCATGTAGTATTTATAGCCGTGGGAACACCTGCTTGCCAAGACGGCAAAACAGACATGAAATATATGTGGAACGCCGCCGCCGAAATTGGTTCAAAAATGCAGGGTGATATCAGAATTGTTAACAAATCTACCGTACCTGTGGGAAGCGCAGACAAAACCCGCCAAATTATAAGCGAAGAATTAAAAAAACGCGACAAAAGCTTTAATTTCAGCGTGTTGTCTATTCCTGAATTTTTAAAAGAGGGTACCGCTATTGAAGATTGCATGCGCCCCGCTCGCATAATTATAGGCGCAGATTGCGAAAAAGACGTTATATTTATGAAAAAACTCTACAAACCTTTTATTCTGCAAGCCGAAAATATAATAGTTATGGATATAAAAAGCGCTGAAATGACCAAATACGCCGCAAACTCCATGCTTGCCGCAAAAATCTCTTTCATAAATGAAATTGCCGCTATCTGTGAAAAAAACGGCGCAAATATTCAAAGCGTACGCAAAGGCATAGGCTCTGACCCACGTATAGGTTATCATTT
>WQVR01000007.1 GCA_009785775.1 Candidatus Proendomicrobium guianensium | reverse complement strand
TAACATAAGCGCTTCGCCGCTTTTTACTATTGCTGTGGCGGTAGCCGTAATTTTAGGGCATATATACACGGTTTTTTTAAGGTTTAAAGGCGGCAAGGGCGTAGCTACGGGTTGCGGCGTTTTTTTGGCGCTTATGCCCATGCCTGTTTTAATAAGTTTAGCGGTTTTTGCGGTGGTGTTTGTTTTAAGCGGGTTTGTGGCTTTGGGCTCAATTATAGCTGTTTTGTGTTTGCCTTTAGCGGCATTTTTGCTTAGCTACCCGCAGTGGCTTATAATTTTTTCTTTGGTTTTGGCAGTTTTTATTATAGCGCGCCACTTGCCTAATATTAAACGTTTAATTGCGGGCACAGAAAATAAGTTTAGAATATTGGGGAAAAAGTAAATATGAACATATTTGTATTAGGGGCAGGGTCTTGGGGCGGGGTATTAGCCGCGCTTTTAAATGAAAACGGCAATAATGTTACCATTTGGGAAATAGACTCGCAAAAAGCGAACGAGCTAGACGCAAACCGAAAAATGCCTTTTATCGACGCCGCGGACTTTCCTAAAGAAATAAAAGTAACATCTGATTTAAGCCAAATAAGCAGTGCCGACGCTGTGCTTTTTGTTGTGCCTTCTCATTTTTTAAGAGGCACTTGCGAAAAAATAAAAAGCTTAGGCATTGATATTTCAGACAAACTAATAATAAGCGCCACAAAAGGCATAGAAAACGGTACATTAAAAAGAATGTCTGAAATTATAGAAGAAATTTTTCCCGCGGCTCAAAGTATTATAGCGCTTTCAGGCCCAAGCCACGCCGAAGAAGTTTGCTTTAAAATGCCTACGGCAATAGTATCTGCAAGCGCAAACGAAGTTGCCGCGGTAAAAGTAAGGGATTTGTTTAGAAATAATTATTTCAGGGTATACTCCCAAACCGATATTATAGGGGTGGAAACGGGCGCGGCGTTAAAAAATGTTTTTGCCATAGCTTGCGGTATTGTAGACGGGCTAAACTTTGGCGACAATACAAAAGCGGCTTTGGCCACCCGCGGAATTAAAGAACTTGTAAAGTTGGGAAAAAGTCTTGGCGGGCGGGAGGAAACTTTTTACGGGCTTGCCGGTATCGGAGATTTAATGGTAACGTGCTTTTCCAAACATTCACGTAACCGCGCCGTTGGCGAAATAATTGCGCGCGGAAAAACCTTGGATGAAGCGCAAAGCTCTTTAGGTATGGTTGCCGAAGGTGTAAAAACAACGGCTTCCGCATATAATCTGGGCAAAAAATATAATATAGAACTTCCCATAATAAATGCCGTTTACGATGTGCTTTTTAACGGGCTTAACCCCGTTAGCGCCGTGGCTACCCTTATGACCAGAGAAGCAAAGCATGAGTGAAACGTGCCGCCCAGCAATGTAGGGCGGCTGCTTTCTCCTCGCTAAACTTTGAAAAAGTTTAGCGTAATAAACACAGGAATATAAATGAACAAACATGATATAGCAAAATCTTTAGCCAAAATACTCCCCACCCAAAAACAAGCTCAAGAGGCTACCGATAAAGTGTTTGACGAAATTTCGCGCGCGCTTTCAGACGGTCAAAAAGTTGTAATCACGGGGCTTGGCACCTTTAGCGTAATTGTTACCAAAACAAAACGCGGCCGCAACCCTAACACGGGCGAAAAACTGCTTATCCCGCCAATGAAAAAAATTCGCTTTAAGCAATCAAAAGATTTTTTTAACAAAGATTAGGCACCGTGCCGGTGCAGGCGTGAAAAGTTATAAATTTTGCGAGGCTTTTAATAAAAAACCATGTATTTTGGCAAGGGCTAGTGTGTCTTGCGCGCAGTACTCAAGCAGGTGTTTTTTTGTGATAGTTGTTTTTTCAGCGTCGTACAATCCCATTGCTATAAAGGCAAACTCTGCACCCGCAGCAGCTCCCTCGCCTATTTCAAGGCTTTCATAATTTACTTCCGGCGCAATTACCGGAAGTATTTTTTTTATTGAAGTACGCCCGTGAAAATTTAGGTTGTAGTAGTTTTTGCGAAGTATTATTTCAAGGTCTATAATGCGCTCTGCGATGGCTTTTAGTTGTTCAGACATTTCGGGAAAATCTTTTGCAAGGCGAAGTATTAAAACCTTTTCAGAATTAGAATAAGCCGTAATTGTGCCTGTCTCCTCAAATATTTCAATAAGTTTTCGGGCAATAATTTCAGCGCAGTTTTTTGTTTCGTCGGCAATATATTCAAAATGTTCAAGCGGGGCCTGAGGCGCTGTTTGTTTATGCACGGAAAATTGCGTTATTATTTGTCCGTGGGGAGGGATATTATCATAAAGTGGCAGGGCTGTTGCTATAGACTCAAAATCTAAATAGTAAACAGGATAGACAATTTTTTCAAGTTCGTCTTTTAAATTTTCAGAGGTGTAATTTTTATTTTCTATAACGCAATTTCTTACGGTTTGCTGAAGTTCGTTTAGTTCAAAATTTTCTGGTACGTCTTCAATTTTTTCTGCGCCTATGTCGCGCAAGTCGCAAAAGGTTTGTATGCCAATGCGGGGCAGGTCAAAAATATGGTTTTCTATTCCGGCACCCACACAAGTTTTAAAAACGTCGCAATTTTTGCATTTCATTTTAAGTGTAGCAAACGGCTCTTCTTGGGCACCCACAACAGATACAATGTGTGAAGACATTTTTTCGAAATTTGCAACTTTTTCAAACACGCTTTCGGTTACGTCATGGGTTTCAAAAAGGTTTTTAAAATCTTCTCCTTTGCGGTAATCTTTGTTTAAGTGCATAAGCGAAACGCTAAGCAAATTAATGCCGCAACGCTTTATTACCATGGCAGAATATGCAAGGTCTTCAATATATTTAGCTTTTTTTTTGTTTGCTGTTTTAACTTCAATTAAATGCCAGCCTTCAGGTAAGCCTGCGGTTTGAGGTTGATAGCGTAAAACGTCTATACGCGTTGAAAAGTTGTCTTCGCTTACAAAAGCGGCTTTGAAAATTAAAGGCGTTTTTTTTAAAATAAAATTTTGCGTGTTTTGATAAGCTGTGTTAATGTCTTTGTCATAAGCGTTTGCGCCTTGCCCGAATGTTTCGCGCCCCATGCGGTGGATGTTGGCGGATTCCATTTGTAATAATCGGCTTGCGGCGTCAACCTCAAAAGAAAGCAGATTTCTTTTTGTAAGCCATGCAAGCTTGGGACATTCGGTATAGGTAAGAAAAATTTTTTTGGTTATGCGTGTCATAAAGAGCTCATTATACAAGCTATTTCAATGTTATGTCAATAATCAAAAAAAACTTTGTTTTTTTTTTATTTTTCTGCTACAATAACCGCATTATGAAATTTATTTATATGTTTTTACTACTGGCATTATGTGTGCCAAGTCTTGGTGCTATGGAGTTGTCTTTTTCGCGTGCTATAGAAATGATAGAAGCGCAGTCAGAAGACTTGCAAATAGCCGAACTTAATATAGAGCGCGCGCAAGCAGGCCTTAGCGCTATACAAGGCGGCCGCCGCCCTAGTTTAACCTTATCTGCCAGCTATATGAACCTTATAGATGTAGAACGCCCCGGAAGCACTACGGTAATAGATATTCCCGGCTTTGGCGGTTTTGAAATGCCAAATAATATAGGTATGGCAGGCGCGTCGCTTGCAGTGCCTTTGTATACATTCGGAAGGATATCTAATGCGGCGGAAAGCGCCCGTCAGGCTATAGAAGCGGCAAAATCAGGAACATACCTTGCCCGCCGTGAAATCCGCGCCGCTGCCGCACAAATTTATTGGACGGCAAGGCTGACAGATGAAATAGTAATAATAACGCAAAGAGATTTAGAGTCTTCCCGAAACGCCCAGAGGCATTTAGAAAGGGTAGGGCGCGCAGGCAGGGCTAACCTTGTAAGAATTCAGGCAGATATTGCCGCAAAAGAAGTTGCTCTTTTCGACGCGCAGTTTAACCGTGACAGCGCACACCGTCTTTTAAAAGTTATGGCGGGCATTGACGAAAACGTAAACTTGATATTGACGGATGCCTTCCCCAATACTTTTACACCATTAAACGTACCCCAAACGCTTGAAACAAACCCCCGTTGGGAATTGCTTGAAGCGCAAATAAGTATGCATGAGTCCGCCGCCCGCGGGCGCCGTTCTGAAAGAAACCCCATACTTGTTGCCACAGCTTCATACAACTATATGGCGGCTCATACAAATGCCAGACTTTGGGATGGTTTTGATAATCAAAGCGCTAATGTGGGCGTTGCTTTGCAAATACCTTTGCTTGACGGCGGTATTTCTCGCGCAAATGCAAGGGCTGAAACTCTTGCCGCCGACGCTTTGCGTCAAGAATTGCAAAAGTCCCAAAGGCTTATGCGCAACCAGTATAGAGACGCTTTGCTTAACCACGAGCGCTTGCGCGGTAATTTAAACAATCGTTTACAAGCGCGCGACCTTATCGCCAGAAGCGTGCAAATGTCGCAAGACCGTTTGTTTGCAGGGCAAACAAACGCGGTGGAATTAAGCGATGCGCAAAGTTCTCTTTTGCAAATGGATATGCTTTTGCTTAATACAAAGTTCAACATTTTAATGGCGGAAGAAACCGTAAGAAAGTTTATCGGAAACTAAATGAAAAAAGTAATTATTATTTTATGTGTTGTTTTTTTTGCGTGGGCTGCTATAAACCGTGTTGTGCAAATACGTAGAGAGGCCGCGCGCGAGGTGTTTAATATTGCGCGGTTTGTAGAAGTTTACGGTTTGCCTGTTGAAACTATGACAGCCCGCGTTGAAACGCGCGTTCTTAATGTTCCCGTTGCTGTCAGAGGCGGAATAATTCCCGTTGCAAGCACCCGTGTAAGCGAATTCAGGCAGGGGCTTAGCCTTACAAGCGGCGGAAGCATACTTTCAGTGCCAAGGCGTGTTGATTTAGATACGGGGCTTTTTTCCGTGCGCGCTTCAGGTCCCGACGGAAACTATTTTATGGAAGTACCGCACACCGGCGTGTTTGTTCCGCTGTATGCGGTTTTGGATGGTTTAGTAATGCTTTTAGTAAACGGATATTCTGTTGAGCGGGAAGTTAATATTATAGCGCAAGACAGGCAGTACGCCGCAGTTAGCGGGATTTCAGACGGAGATATAATTATTATTACCCGCGTGGCGCCGCAAATTAAAATAAATAATGTAGTACAGAGGTAATATGTTAGACTTTTTTGTAAAACGCCCCGTTACCACTATAATGTTTGTGATGGTTTGGGTAGCGCTGGGTATTACTTCATTTAACAACCTTAATATAGAACGTACCCCGCCCATGGATTTTCCTTTGGTTACGGTAACTTTTACATTTCCGGGCGCTTCACAGGTTGACATAGAAAATTTAATTGTCCGCCGCGCTGAAGACGCTATAAGCGAAATTGCCGGACTTAAAGATATTACTTCGCGTATTTTTGAAAACGGCGCTTTTGTAATGGCTGAGTTTAACTTTGGTTTAAATGTTAATGATAAAGCCGCCGAGGTTAAAAGTAAAATAGACGCTCTTGCCGCTGACTTTCCCGACGGTATGCGAAGCCCCGTGGTTGAAATTTTAGACCCTATGCAAGAACCTGTTGTAGATATTGTGCTTATAGGCAATAACCCACGCGATAAAGACCTGTTTGTAAGAAATGTTTTAAGCCAGCACATAACGGCCATCTCGGGTGTGGCTTCAGTATCGGTATTTGGCGGGCAAGAGCGCGCCATAAGAATAGAAATTCAACCTGAACTTATCGCTGCACGCGGCGCTGCCATATCGGATATTGTTGCGGCAATTTCAGCCGCTAACCTTGATATGCCAGGCGGAAGAATAGAATTCGGGCGCGGTTCTAATAATGTGCGTTTTACAGGTGAGTTTGCAAGTGTGGAAGATATTTCCAATTTGCGTATTTCAACAGCTGAAGGCGGTAATTTTGCCCTTTATGAAGTAGCCACAATAACCGACGGCGTGCGCGACATAGAAACCGGAGCGCGTTATAACGGCGAGAATGTGGTTATAGTTTCGGTAACAAGAACTTCCGACGGTAATGCTATAAGAATTTCCCGCGCTTTAAACAGAAATTTCCCGCGCTTTCAAAGAATTGTTGAAAATTACTTCAGGGATTCGGGCGATATTCCCGAAATGAAAATAATTACAGACGCGTCCGTTACCATATACAATGAAACTATGGACACTTTACGCGGTATAGCCGTGGGTATATTTTTTACCATTATTATACTGCTTATTTTTACAAGCAACTGGCGCACAACCGTTATAGCGGCTATGGTAATTCCGGCAACGCTTGTTGCGGGTTTTTTCTTTATGGATATGGCGGGGTTCTCGGTAAACGTTATGACATTGCTTGGTATGGCAACTTCATTGGGTACGCTTATAACAAGCGCTATTATACTTATAGAATCTGCCCTTAGCCGTATGCGCCTTGGCGATACGCCTGAAAAAGCCGCTGTTGTAGGCACAAAACAGGCTGCTGTTGCGGTTTTTGCCGCGATAGGCACTAACGTTGTTGTGTTTTTGCCCATAGCTTTTATGGGCGGAATTGCCGGACAATTTATGAGGTACTTCGGCTTAATGGTGGTATATTTAACGTTGATATCGCTGGTGTTTTCTTTTACCTTAACGCCTATGATGATAGGCAAAATCCTGAAAAAAACCCACGCAAAGCCCAAAAAGAAAAAAAAGGGGCCAAGCACAAGCCAGTGGTATTTTAAGTTTTTCAGGTTTCAGGTGCAATATCCGTTTCCCGTGATAGTATTGGGTTTGGCATTGCTGGTTGGTTCTGCTATGCTTATGAACTGGGTGGGAGATGAGTTTGCCCCGCGTACTGACACAAATGAAATTAATATTGCCGCGCGCGCGCCGGTGGGCACAACTTTTGAACAATCTGAAGCTATAGCGGCTGAAATTGAAAGCCGCGTACAGGGGATTCCGAAAATAGAGTATATTTCAACAAAAATAGGTGAACGCGGAATACAAAATATTAATATAAAGCTAGGGCTGGTGCCTCATGAAACCCGCAGAATGTCTGACGAAGAAATTGTGCGCATGGTGTTGCCCAAGCTTGCCGATATTCCGGATGTGGAAATTCAAATATCAGCCGGAGAGGCGCAAGCCGGCTCTGCAAATGATTTAGTTATTGAAGTAAACGGTTCCAGCGATGAAAGGCGCGAAGCTTATGCCAGACAAATACTAGATATTTTAAACCATATTCCTGAAGTGCAAAGCGCTATACTTATAGCCCAAGAGCCAGGCACCGAATTTAACTTTGTGCCCGACACTGCCGCCATGCAGTTTTGGGGCGTGTCTAACCGTCAGGCGGCGGTAGCCTTGCGTACGGCGCTCTTTGGAAATGACGACTTAAGATTTAGAGAAGGGGGAGATGAATTCCCCATAATAATTGAATTTGACGAAGAGCACAAAACCCAAGCCATGCTTGATGTTTTATTTGTTTCTACGCCTAAAGGGCTTGTTTCGCTTTCAAGCTTAGGCCGCCTTGAAACGGTGCGCGCTACGCCGGATATTTTCCGCCGCAATAAAATGCGTGTTACCGAAATAGGCATAAATATAGGTAAATCAACTATGGGGCGTGTGCGTCAAGACATAGAAGCGGAACTTAGAAAAATAGATTTCACGGAAGGTTACTCGGCGGTTTTTGGTGGAATGGCCGAAACTCAAGACGAAATGACCCAAGACATAATGGCAGCCTTTATACTTGCCGCTATTTTAACCTATATGTTGCTTGCGGCCATTATGAACTCTTATATGCATCCGTTTACGGTTGCAACGTCTATAATACTTTCGTTTGCGGGTGTGTTTGTAGCGTTGTTTTTAACGGGCGCTACATTAAATATTGCGGCACTCCTTGCGCTTGTGATGTTAGTTGGTATTGCCGTAACAAATAATATTTTGGTTGTAGAGCCTGCCGTAGACCGTATAGTCCGCGGGGAAGAAGTTACAAAAGCTTTATGGTCAAGCTATGAGGCGCAAAGCAGAACGGTTATAATGACAACCCTTGCGATTGTTGCGGGAATGCTCCCGCAGTTGTGGAGTCCTAGCGGAATGAGAGTTTCTATGGGTGCGGTAATTATCGGCGGGATGCTTGCCTCAATGTTTTGGACATTTGCTATTACTCCGGCACTATTTATAGTTGTGGAAAAACTTAGAACTTTCGGGCTTAACTTTAAAAAGTGGCTTGCGCCCGCGCCCGCTTATAAAAAAATTAAACTGCTACCGTCCTTAAAAAAGCGCTAACTTTCTGCTTCATTATTTGCATTGATATTGATTAGTTTTCGGCAATAATCTACACTTATAATACCGTTAGTTTTCTATAAGTCTTTACTTTAACCCGTAAAACAAGCGGTATATTTTTATTATATGGGAGACGCATTATGAAGTGGATGCTAGAAAGTCTTGAAGATATTTTTAAAGAACTCCACACAGACCCCGCTAAAGGGCTAACAAATAACCAAGTTAAGCAAATACACGACGATATAGGCTTAAACGAACTTAAAGCCGCCAAAAAAGAAAGCGTGCTTATAAAAGTTTTGCGCTCTCTTTCTGATTTAACAATAATAATTCTTTTGGTTGCCGTGGCAATTTCGGGCGTTATGGCTATAATGACCGGCGAAGGTCATGTTAAAGCGATAGCAATTTTGGCTATTGTTATACTAAATTCGTTTTTAAGCGTGCGCCAAGAACTTAGCGCAGAAGAAGCTCTTGAAGCTTTAATGAACCTTACCGCTGAAACTACCGTAGTTATAAGAAACGGCGCCAAAGAAAAAATAGAAACAAAATACCTTGCCCCCGGAGATATTTTAATGCTTGAAGCGGGCGATAAAATTCCCGCAGACGCCCGCTTAATAACCGCCATAAGCCTTAAGGTTGACGAAGCAATTTTAACGGGAGAAAGCGTTTCGGCTGAAAAAGACGCCGATGTCAAAATCGCCGAAGACACTCCCATAGGCGACAGAATTAATATGCTTTTTTCGGGATGTCTTGTAACAAACGGTAAAGCAACCGCTGTTGTTGTTGCCACCGGTATGAATACCGAAGTGGGCAAAATTGCCGAACTTCTAAACAAAACAAAAAAATCACAAAGTCCGCTTCAAAAAAGGCTACATTTTATAGGCAGAGTAATGACGGTAGTAGCTTTGCTTTCTGCCACTGTGCTTTTTATTTTAGGCATGCAACGCGGCTACGGGCTTATGGAAATGTTTATGGTCGCGGTAGCCCTTGCGGTAGCAGCCGTGCCTGAAATTTTAATGGTTATAGTTTCGTTAACTCTGGTTTACGGCATTCAGCAAATGGCGCAAAGAAATGCCCTTGTGCGCCGCGTAAGCGCGGTAGAAACGCTTGGAAATACCTCTGTTATATGTTCGGACAAAACAGGAACCCTTACGCAAAACAGAATGACAATTAAAGCTGTTTGGCATGCGGGGCAAGAGCCTAAAGAAGCAGACGAGGAGTTTGGCGAAGCAGAAAATCATCTTTTAACTGTGTTGAGCCTTTGCAGTAATGCCACCGTTGAGAAAGATGAAAACGATATTGAAAAAGCCATTGGCGACCCTACCGAAACCGCGATAATACGCCTTCTTAATGAAAAAGGCGAAACCAAAGACGAACTTTTTGAAAAATGGCCAAGGTTTTTTGAACTGCCGTTTGATTCGGCAAGAAAGTTAATGACCACAGTACATCATATTGAAGAGGGCGGATATCTTGTTATAACCAAAGGCGCTATAGACAGAATCAGGCTTAAAGATACTGTAGTAAGCACGGAAGAAATAATGCGCGTTCATGACGAATTCGCCAGCCAAGCCCTAAGGGTAATAGCCGTTGCAGAAAAATACTACGAAACGCTTCCCAAAGACTTAGACGAAGAAGAGCTTGAAAAAGACCTGAAGTTTGTAGGTCTTGTGGGTATGATAGACCCGCCCCGCCCTGAAAGTATTCATGCGGTAGAAATTGCTAAAAACGCAAAAATAAAAACCGTAATGATAACGGGCGACCATGCCATTACGGCTGCCGCAATAGCCAAAGAAATAGGCATACTCGGAGATTGCGACAAAACCATTACAGGTGAAGAGCTTAGCGATATATCAGATGAAGAACTTATTGAAGACATAAGAAAGTACGCCGTTTACGCCCGCGTAAGCCCTGAAGACAAAATAAGAATAGTTAATGCATGGAAAGCCAATAACGAAGTTGTGGCAATGACGGGTGACGGCGTTAATGACGCGCCTGCCCTTAAAGCCGCAGACGTAGGCGTTGCAATGGGGATTACCGGCACAGATGTTGCCAAAAACGCCGCTGAAATAGTTTTGGTAGACGATAACTTTTCTACCATAGTAGCCGCAATAAAAGAGGGCAGAAAAGCCTTTGATAATATAAAGAAAGCGGTATACTTTCTTTTAAACTGCAACCTTACCGAAATTACGGTAATGCTTTTTGCGTTTTCCGTGGGCTGGGGGCTTCCTTTAACCGCCTTGCAGCTTTTGTTTGTTAATACCGTGGCAGACGGTATCCCAGGCTTTGCCTTAAGCCGTGAGCGCGCCGAAGAAGATGCAATGGACAGGCCCCCCACGCCAAGCGGAAACAGCGTTTTTTCAGACGGGCATTCCAGGCGGCTTGCCGTAATGGTGACGGTGTGTTCGGCTATTGTGCTTACGGGTTTTTACATAGGCAAGTTTGTACATGTACCTAATGCTATGGGTGTTATGCCAAGTTTGGCGGTAGGCCAGACAATGGCGTTTTTGGTGTTAGGGTATGCGTCTATCGTGCATGTTTTTAATGTAAGAAGTTATAAGCAGTCTATTTTTAAAATAGGGTTTACTTCCAATAGGCCTTTGTTTTGGGGAGTGCTCTTATCGTTTGCTATAATGTTTGCCACCGCAACAATACCGCCTGTTATGGGTGTTTTTAATACTGTTAATATAAGTTTTCAGCACTGGCTTATTATAGCCGCGCTTGCGACTTTTCCTTTATACTTTGCCGAACTTTATAAGCTTATTGAACGCGCTTTAGATAAAAAAACAGCTGATAAAATAGCCGTCTGCATTGAGCAGGCAAGTATAGAAAGGCAGAAAAAAAGCGCCAACCTTGTTTACGAAGGCAAAACAAAAAATGTTTATGCGCTTGAAAACGGCAATTATCAGTTACAGTTTAAAGATGATGTTACGGGCGTCGGCGGCGTTTTTGACCCGGGCGCCAATCAAGTAGGGCTTACAATTGAGGGTATGGGCAATGCGGGGCTTCGCCTTACCACATACTTCTTTGAACTTCTTAACAAAAGCGACGTAAAATCTCACTATGTAAACAGCGATATTGAACACAATACAATGGAAGTTCTTCCAGCCACGCCTTTTGGCAAGGGTCTGGAGGCTGTGTGCCGTTTTAAAGCCGTAGGAAGCTTTATGCGTCGTTATGGGTTATATGCTCAGGAAGGGCAAGATTTAAATGCTTATGCTGAAATTACATTAAAAGATGACAAACGGGAAGATCCGCTTATCACTAAAGACGCCCTGGTTATGCTTAATATTTTAACCGGCGATGAGTACGATTTTATAATAAGCCAAACCAAAAAAATAGCCGAAATGGTAAAAGCGGAACTTGCTAAATTTGACTGCGAACTTTACGATATCAAGCTTGAATTCGGCCATAGTGAAGGTAAAATTATACTGATAGATGAAATATCTGCGGGTAATATGCGCGTTTATAAAGGAGGCAAGCTGGTTAAGCCTCTGGAACTTGTTAAAATGGTTCTTGGGTAAACCTGTGTCTTTTGGATTTATGCTTTCTTGCGCTTAGCAAAAGATAGGGCGCTCACCATCTCGCGCCCGCCGCAAGACTTGCGCTCCTTGTTCGTCGCGCTGCGGCTGCTTCACTTGTGTACACTGCACAGCCGCGTGCGTCGCCTAAACCCAAAATACTTCGGCTTTAGTGCTTGTTAAATTTTTAGTAGTACAGTTAAAAATTATAAAAAAGGATAAATAAAAATGAACAAAACAATGCGTATCGGCTTTTTGGTTGTGCTCGCGTGTATGTTTTTTAGCGCGATAGCTTTTGCAGAAACTACTGCTGTAAACCTGTTTAGAATAGAACGCAACACAAACGCAAATATTGTTCAGTATGATGTTAATATTACAAACGGCGAAATAGACGCGTCTGACCCCGTTATAAGCTATTGGGTGTTGCACGCCCGCGGCGGAGGCACAGCGCCCGTTACAGCCTTGCAAAGAAGGGCATATGGTTTTAGGGTAAGCCAAAATCAAGCAGGACACTTTGATTTTGTATTAACAGCCGTGCGCGAGCGCCCTATGAAAATTTACCTTGTAAACGGCATTCCTAAGGCAGAAATTACAATTAATGACCGTCCTGCTTTTCTCCAAAGGGTTTTTGTAGACGCTACCAATAGGGCAACGGGAATACCAAGGGTAAATTTTTACATTTTAACCGGTATTGATATCGAGACAGGACAAGAAATATACGAACAAATTAATGTAAGAGATTAATGAACTTTATAATAACCTATCACTGCCCCAACGGTTGCGGTTATTGTTTTATGCCGCGCACCAAAAGGGTTTTTGAAAAAGGCGCTGTGAATGGTTCGTCGTCCGAAATGTCTTTTGAAAGTTTTAAGCGCAATTTAGATCATATTGCTTTGCTTTACAAAGGCAAGCAACTACCATCAGTAGGTATACTTGGCGGAGAGCCGTTAAGCGCAAAAGATTTTCCTTTCATAATAACTTATGCCGCTACTTATTCTGGCGGCGTAAAGCTTTATACAAGCCTTAATGCACCTAGTCAGAATCTGGCTTATATTAAACCTAATGTGCATTTAATCTGGAATAACTTTCAT
>WQVR01000006.1 GCA_009785775.1 Candidatus Proendomicrobium guianensium | reverse complement strand
TTGCGTGCGGGCAACATAGGCAAAGCCTGTGGTGTAAAGTTTTTCAATGTTTTCGGGCCTAACGAATATCACAAAGCCGATATGCGCAGCGTGATATGTAAAAATTATGACGATGTTGAAACAAACGGCATAATAAAACTTTTTAAATCTTACAACGACAAATATGCCGACGGCGCGCAGCTTAGGGATTTTATATACGTTAAAGACGCTGTTGAAGTAATGTGGCGCTTGTTTGACAAAAAAGCCACAGGGCTTTTCAATTTAGGTACGGGCAAGGCAAGAAGTTGGAACGATATTGCAAGCGCAATGTTTTCTGCCGCAGGTAAAAAAACAAATATAGAATATATTGAAATGCCGGAGTATTTGCGCCCGAAATATCAATATTTTACCGAAGCAAAAATGGAAAAAACTTTAAATGCCTGCGGCGGTTACAAATTTATGGCGCTTGAAGAAAGCATTAAAGATTATTGTGCATACCTAAAAAATAAAACCTATTTGTAATAAGCCGGAGATATAATGAAACTTCTAAACCTTATACACAAGTTTAAAACAAAAAAAATTTTAGTCGTGGGCGATGTAATGCTAGACAAGTTTGTCTGGGGGCGCGTTTCGCGCATTTCGCCCGAAGCTCCTGTGCCGGTTGTCGAGGTTACTAAAGAAACCGAAACTTTAGGCGCGGGGGCTAATGTTGCCTCAAACATTGCTTCTCTCGGAGGAAATGCGGTGCTTGTAAGCGTTATCGGGCAAGATGTTTACGGCAATGCTTTACTTGGCATGTTAGATCAACAGCATGTTAATTCCGACTTTATGGTTACAGACAAGAGCCGCCCTACCTTAAGCAAAACGCGCGTTATAGCCACAAACCAACAGGTTGTGCGGGTAGATAGGGAAATTAAAGGCTCTTTTGCTACCCAAACACAAAATAAACTTTTACAAAATTTAGAAACGGCTATCGCCGGCGTAGACGGCGTGATAATATCTGATTACGGCAAAGGCGTAATTAATACGACGGTGCTAAAAAAGGTTATAATGCTTGCCAATAAAAAAGGCATTCCCGTAACGGTAGACCCTAAAATAGAAAACTTCAAAAAATATAAAAAAATAACCACCATGACGCCAAACGCTAAAGAAGCCGTTGAAGGGATGTCTGCAGGCAAAGCAGAAACCGAGCAAGACATAGCAAAACTGGGACTTCGCATACTTAAACTTTTAGATTCAAAATCGCTTTTAATAACGCGCGGCGAAAAAGGCATGACGCTTTTTGAACCGGGCGGTAAAGTTACAACAATTCCCACGCGCGCCAAAGAAGTTTACGATGTTACCGGCGCGGGAGATACCGTAATAGCCACAATGACTCTGGCATTGGCTTGCGGCGCAAGTTATTTAACCGCCGCCGAAATAGCAAACTTTGCCGCGGGTATTGTAGTGGGCAAAATTGGTACTGCAACCGCAAGCACGCAAGAACTTGAAAAAACCATTATGGAATTTTACCAAAAATGAAAACGGCAATTGTTATTCCTGCACGCTTTGCGTCGGTACGTTTTCCGGGTAAGCCCCTGCACGTTATAAAGGGGAAATTTTTAATTGAGCGCGTTATAGAGCAGGCTTTAAAGTGCAAAGTGGCAGATGTAATTGTCTGCGCTACAGACGATAAAAAAATTTATAATGCCGTAAAAAAATTGGGCTATAATGTGTTTATGACACCCGTAAATTTAAAAAGCGGCACAGACCGTATTGCATATGTTGCTAAAAAACATTTAAAGGGCTGCTCGGTTTTTATCAATGTTCAAGGTGACGAGCCCTTGGCAGACCCAATGCTCATGTCTGCTTTAATTAAAGAACTTAAAAAAGATAAATCTCTGCACTATGTGACAGCGGCTGTGGAAATGGAAAAATCTGAAGATATTAATAATCCTAACATAGTGAAAGTAGTTTTAGATAAAAATAACAATGCTTTATACTTCTCAAGAAGCGCCGTACCTTTTATACGCGGCGGCGGGGCTAATGTGCCTAAACCAAAGTTTTATAAGCATATGGGCATATACGGATATAAAAGAGATTTCCTGTTAAAATTTGCTTCTCTAAAACCCACAATGCTAGAACAGGCAGAATGTTTAGAGCAATTGCGCGCGCTTGAAGCAGGGAATAAAGTTAAAGTTGTAATATCAAAAAAAGACTCTTTAGGTGTGGATACACCTGCTGACGCGTGGCGCGTAAGCCGCTTAATAAAATAACTGCCACTAGCGGTTTCGGGAAAACATTATGAAACAAACTGAAATTAAAATAAACAAAAACGTAGTTTTTTCTAATTCAAACCCCGTTGTAATTATAGCGGGACCTTGTGTTATAGAAAGCAGAAAGCACGCCTTGGGGCTTGCGCAAAAACTTAAAAGTATTTGCCAAAATTTAAATGTGAAATATGTTTTTAAAGCCTCTTACGACAAAGCTAACCGCTCAAGCGGTTCGTCTTTTCGGGGGCCGGGGATAGAGGAAGGTTTAGATATTCTTTCAGAAATTAAAAGCAAACTTGGCTTACCTGTGTTAACTGATGTGCACACAGAAGAGCAAGCTGTTCTCGCCGCAAAAGTTGCCGACATTATACAAGTTCCCGCGTTTTTATCCCGCCAGACAGATTTAATAGAAGCTTGCGCTAAAACAGGCAAGCCCGTAAACGTAAAAAAAGGGCAGTTTATGGCGCCGGAAGACACATTGCAAGTTATAAAAAAAGCGGTAAGTTTCGGCAATAAAAAAGTTTTGCTTACCGAGCGCGGCGTAAGTTTCGGCTATCGCAACTTGGTTGTAGATTTTAGAAGTATTGAAATAATGAAAAATTTTGGCGCGCCGGTAATATTTGACGCTACGCACAGCGTGCAGCGTCCGGGCGGACTTGGTACTTCCAGCGGGGGCAACAGGGAATTTGTTTTTCCGCTTTCAAAAGCTGCGGCGGCTGTGGGCATAGCGGGGCTTTTTTTAGAAGTGCATGAAAATCCCGAAAAAGCTTTTTCAGACGGGCCTAACAGCTTAAATTTAAAAATGTTTAAAAGTGTCATTTCAAAAATAAAACAAATAGACAGGCTTGTTAAATGAAAAACACCGAATTCCCAAACCCAATTAACCCCGAAATTTTAGAAGCCGCCAAAAACGTGAAACTTTTGGTTACAGATGTAGACGGCGTTATGACAGCCGGCGAAGTTATACTTCTTGAAAACGGCGAAGAAGTAAAAATTTGGAATGTTAAAGACCGTTTTGCTTTTGCGGCTTTGCGAAATTTTTTGCCGCATATAAAAACTGCTTGGATAACGGGCAGAAGTTCAAAGCAGGTTGAACTTCGCGCCAAGGAACTTGGCATAAACTATTTATTACAAAATTGTTCGCACAAGAAAGCCGCCTTAGATGAAATACTTGGTGAACTCGGGCTTTCTTACGAGAATGTCGCTTTTGCGGGAGATGACATAATAGATGTATCGCTTTTAAAAGCCTCAGGCGTTTCTGTATGCCCCGCAGACGGCGTTTTAGAAGCCAAAGCCGTTGCTAAGTATGTTTCAACGCTTAACGGCGGAAAAGGTATTATAAGGGAACTTGTTGAAATTATAATGAAAGCCCAAAATAAGTGGAATGAAGTTTTGGAGAAATATAGTTGAAAAAACTTAGGCGCAAGTTTTACTATTTTGGCGCATTAATTTTATCTAAGCTGGTGCTTTTAATACCCTATAAGCTTGCGGTTAACCAAGTTTCACGGGCACTAGGAAGCCTTGCTTATTTTTTTGTGTGGGACGCCCGCGCTAAAGCGCGCAAAAACCTAGCCTTATGTTTTCCTGAAAAATCTACTGCTGAACTTAATGCCATTTTGCGTAAAGTTTTAATAAATCAGGCAAAAAACTTTTTTGAACTCGCGAATTTCCCGCGTTTAAAAGGTAAATTTTTTAATGAAATTTCCGAAATGGAAAATAAAGATTTAATTTTAAAAGCGCTGGAGGGCGGCAAAGGAATTTTATTTTCAAGCGCGCACGCCGGCAACTGGGAAATTACGGCGGCTTCCGTTGCCGCCAACGGCATACCCGTAAACGTTATAGCAAAACGCATTTATATAGACGACCTTAACAATCTGCTTGTGAGTTACCGCAACTCTAAAAATGTTAAAGTAATTTTACGCTCTGCCCCTGATAGCGCGCGTAAAATGTTGAAAGCATTAAAAAACAACGAAACTTTGGCAATGCTTATAGACCAAGACACCGAAAAAGTGCAAGGCGTTTTTGTAAACTTTTTCGGGCGCAAGGCATATACTCCTTCAGGGCTTGCCGCACTTGCCCTTCGCACGGGCACGCCCGTATTTTTTGGCGTTGATATGCGGGTGGGCGAATATAAACATAAAACCGTTATTAAAGGCCCTGTTACAATTACACCCACAGGAAATACGGAGCAAGATATACTGCTTTTAACCCAAAAACTTTCAGATATATTAGAAGACCATATAAGGCAATACCCAGACCAGTGGGTTTGGTTTCATGAGCGGTGGCGCACGCAACCGCCTGCAATGGCACAGCCGTTGCAAGCAGACAAGCGCACGCAACAGAAAAATACATGAAAATAATATTTGCGGTGCTTTTAACTTTTGGGGCATTTAGTCTTTTTGCCTGCGGTAGAAATAATGTGGGTTTTTCGGGTGACCATTCCGTTATGCCCGAACAAAAAATAGAAAACTTTACAATTACCGAAATGCGCGGGGGTAAAGTTATAATTGTAATAGAGTCAGAGGGCGCTGTGATAAACGACACTTCAACAAAAGCTTTTGTAAGGCACCCGCGTGTAAGGTTTTTTCAAGACGGCGTATACACTTCCACGCTTGTAGGGGAAAAAGCTATACTTAACTTAGAAAACTATAATTTGCGGGGCGTCGGTAAGGCTGTAATGAACACGGTAGACGGCGAACGGCTGGAATCTTACAATCTTTTTTATAATGCCCAAACTCAAAAGGTTTCAAGCGAGTACTTTGTAAGGCTTACCAGAGAAAATGAAACCGTTACGGGCGTAGGTTTTGACGCCGACACAGCGCTTGAAAACGTAAACATCAGAAGTCCCAAAATAATTTTAGAAAATGTCAGCCGATGAAAAAACACGGTATTGTTACGGCGCTATTTTTTATGCTTTTAGTTTGTGCGGGCGCAAGTTTTGCCTCGGAAAGAGTTATAATTACGGGCGATAGAATGCACATGCAACAAGCCGGTCAAATTACCACGGTAACGGGTAATGCCAAAGCCGTATCAGACGGCAGAACTATTACTGCAGACAGAATGATTTACAACAGGGGAACCGAAATAATTTCGGCTTTTGGCAGCGTCAGGGTTATTACAGACAGAGGCACTGTTGTCGGCGATAATCTTGTTTTTGAACGAAATACCGGAAGAGCTTATATGCTAAAAGACACAATGCGTCCCATAGCAGATATGTTAGACGGCGAAATAACTGCCGTTTACGAAGCAGACAAAATTACGCTTTATGAATCAGATGGCACAGTTGTAGTAATAATGGAGGGAGACGTACAGGGCAGGGTTTTCTTTCCTGAACTTATGGAAGTTCCCCAAGTTGCAAGCACACGCCGTCAGCGCAGGGCGGAAACACGCCAAGTAAGGCAAGAGTTGCGCTTGCAAGATTCCGACGCCGACAATGTGTTTTACGGCACAGGCGCTCAAAGAGATGGCACGCATTAAGGCGCACAAGGGTAAATAAAATGATATTAAAATCTCAAAACCTTTATAAAAAATATAAACACAGAATGGTTGTAAACGGCATAAGCATACATGTCAGCCGCGGCGAGATTGTGGGCTTGCTTGGCCCAAACGGCGCGGGTAAAACAACAACTTTTTATATGACGGTAGGGCTTGTAAAACCGTTTAAAGGCGAAGTATATTTAGACAGCAAAAAAATTACAAAATGGCCAATGTTTGAACGCGCGCGCGCGGGCGTTGGCTATCTGCCGCAGGAAAGCTCAATTTTCAGGGGTATGACGGTAGAAAAAAACTTACTTGCCATAGCTGAAATGCTGAAAGTTTCAAAAAAAGAACAGGCAAAAAAAGTAGATATGCTGCTTGAAGATTTTGGGCTTATAAAACTGCGCAAGCAGCTAAGCACAACTTTATCCGGCGGGGAAAAAAGGCGCCTTGAAATCGCGCGCGCGCTTATTAACGAGCCGAAGTTTTTACTGTTAGATGAACCGTTTGTAGGCATCGACCCTATAACCGTTGCAGATATTCAGCAAATAATCGCTGGACTTAAAGAAAAGGGGCTGGGCATACTTATTACCGACCATAATGTGCGCGAAACGCTTGAAATTATAGACAGGGCATATATTATATACGAAGGTAAAATTTTGCTCGAGGGTGACGCCAAAAAACTTATTGAAAGCCCGCAGGCAAAAAAAGTGTACCTTGGCGAAAATTTCAGGCTGTAGTAAATATGGTAAAACTAGTTGAAAATATAGTTTAAATATGATATTTAAATAGAACACAGGAGAGGTGCGAAATGCAAATTAATATTACAGCCAGACATTTAAAACTTACCGCCGCCATTGACAGTTATGTCAGAAAAAAAGTTTCTAAAGCTTCAAAGTTTTTCGACGGAGATTCCGTTTGGGTGCATGTAATACTTTCGGTTGAAAAAAACAGGCAAATTACCGAAATAGTGTTTCATGTGGGCAAATTAGCATTTCGCGCCAAAGAACAATCTACAGATTTATACGCCTCTATAGACTTATCCGTAGATAAGCTTGAAAAACAATTAAGAAAACAAAAAGAAATTTCAAAAATCCACAGAAATGAAAACCTAAACGCCGGCAAAAAGAAAAAAGTTTCATTAAACGAAGTTTTTTCTTTTGACAAAATGGAAGATTCCGTCACAAAAATTTCCGAAATCAAACGGTTCGACTTAAAACCCGTATCCATAGGCGAAGCAATAGACGAAATGGATATTTTAGGCTACAGGGTGTATATGTTTCTAAATTCCGCAAACGATAAGGTAAACGTTTTGTACAGAAATGACGCAGGCTCGTTAGTATTGCTTGAAGCCGAAAAATAAATTTTAGTTAAATATAAAAATATACTGCAACAAGCAAAGGTATCACCAGGGGGATACAAGTTAAATGAAAATTATGGATTTTCTGTGTCAAGACGCAATTATGGTAGATTTAAAATCGCAAGACAAAAAATCTGTCATTATTGAAATGGTAGAAATGCTTAAAACCACCAAAAAACTTAAAAAAACAGACGAAGTTGTAGAAGTGGTTTTAGAACGGGAAAAACTGGGCTCCACGGGTATCGGGCAAGGCGTTGCTATACCTCATGGTAAAACCAATGCTCTTACCGAGCAAGCCGGCGTTCTTGCCATTAGCCAGCGGGGAATAGAATTTAATTCTTTAGACGGTGAACCCGTGCACATAATATTTCTTTTGGTGGGGCCTTCCGAAGTTGCCGGACAGCACTTAAAAGCCCTTTCACGAATTTCGCGTCTTTTTAAAGACAAGTTTTTGCGTCAAGCCATAAGAGACGCTAAAACAAAAGAAGACGTGGTAAAAATTATCCAGCAGGAAGATTCCTACTAGCATGCCGACGGTAGATATAGCCACGCTGCTTGCCGACAAGGGTGCCGAGTTAAAGCTTGAAGCGGTGGCGGGGCTGGAAGGACTGGCGCGGGAAATAACTGTTTCAGACATTAACCGTCCGGGGCTTGCCCTTGCCGGTTTTTTAGAGCATTTACCCTATGAGCGCACGCAAATTATAGGCATAAGCGAGTATACCTATCTGTGTTCTTTATCTGAAAGCGGACAGGTGGAAGCACTGCGCAGAATTTTTTCCCACAAGCAAGCGCCTTGCTGTATATTAACGCGTAATTTAGAAGTTTTGCCGTCTATGATTCACGTTTTTAACGAGTTTAGCGTGCCGCTTATACGCACTCCGCTTGCTTCCAGCCAAATGCTTGGCGACCTTGTATATTATCTAGACCAAAAACTTGCCCCTAATATAAAAAAGCACGGCGTTTTGTGCGATGTTTACGGCATAGGCGTTTTAATTTTAGGGCAAGCCGGAATTGGAAAATCCGAGTGTGCCTTAGAACTTGTAAAGCGCGGGCACATGCTTATTTCAGACGATATTGTAGAAATCAGCAAACGCTCGGGGCGTATTCTTTACGGCAGGTCTTTAGAACTTACAAGAAGCCTTATTGAAGTGCGCGGCGTTGGTATTATAGACGTGAAAAGCCTGTTTGGCATAGGCAGTACCTTAGATAGTACCCGCATAGAACTTGTAGTGTGCCTTAAACCTTGGAACGAAGTACAGTGTGAACGTATCGGCGCTGTAGAAAACTATATTGAAATTTTAGATGTAAAAGTGCCCGAGGTTACAATACCCGTAGGCCCCGGCAGAAATTTGGCGGTTTTAATAGAAACAGCAAGCCTTAACGAGCGCCTTAAACGCACGGGGCATTCCACAGCCAAAATTTTAAACGAGAAAGTTATTCAAAAAATAAAAGAAAATTCTAAAAACAAATGATAAAAAACTTTATAATAGTTACAGGCATTTCCGGAGCCGGCAAAAGCCAAGCGCTGAAGGTGCTTGAAGATTTATCATTTGTATGCGTAGACAATATCCCTGTAGAGCTAATAGAAAGTTTTGTAAATTTATACAATGCTCCGGGAAGAAAGGCTTCAAATACGGCAATAAGCATAGACGCTCGCGCGCCCAAAGCCGTGGGGCAATTTGAAAGCATTATAAAACAGCTTAAATCCCGAAAAATTAATTATAAAATTTTATTTTTTGACGCCGCCGACAATGTTTTATTTCGCCGTTACTCCGAAACGCGCCGTAAGCACCCTTTGGGAAAGGGTGTTAGCGAAGGCGTTTCTGCCGAGCGTGCTATGTTTAAGGGCGTGCGGCTTTTAAGTGACGCTATTATAGACACATCTGCAATGGCTTTAAACGAACTACGCGCCGTGCTTTCAAAAATTGCAGGCGCTAAAATTTCTAAAAGCAGCATTATGGTAAAGGTGTGTTCTTTCGGGTTTAAATACGGCGCGCCTTCAGACGCCGACATTATTTTTGATATGAGATTTTTAAAAAACCCCAATTATGTAGCAAACTTGAAGGAAAAAACCGGCCGCGATAAACCCGTAAAAAATTATGTGCGCGCCCAAAAAGCGTTTAAAAGTTTCTTGTCGGGCTTTTCAAATCAAATTATTTCGCTTTTGCCCCATTATATAAACGAAGGCAAAAACTACTTAACGGTTGCTATAGGCTGTACCGGCGGAAAGCACAGGTCTGTTGTTACGGCTGAAGATATCGCAAAGATAATTTCTGACAAAGGCTATAAGGTTGATACTCATCACAGAGATATCATGAAAACGAAATAATGGGGGAGCAAAGCTCCTTTTAAAAAACGCTGTATCGCGTATTGTAAAAACCCACCCCTATTAAAAAGGCTGTAAGTTTTATGGTATTTAAAAAACAGAGTTCTTCCGGTTTTAAAAAAGAAATAAAATCTGTTGTTGCCATAGGCGGCGGCACAGGGCTTTCAACGCTGCTGCGCGGGCTTAAAGAACATGCTTATGATATTACGGCAATAGTAAATGTTGCCGATGACGGCGGCAGTTCCGGCAGGCTTCGCAATGAACTTGGCATTTTACCTCCGGGCGATGTGCGCAATTGTTTGGTTGCATTAAGCGAAGAAGAAAGTATAATGAGCAGGCTTTTCCAGTACCGTTTTCCTGCGCGGGGAAGCCTTGACGGGCACTCTTTTGGCAACTTGTTTTTAACAGCTATGAGCGCTATTAGCGGCGGTTTTGATAAAGCCGTGCTTAACTGTGCGGAAGTTTTAGCTATAAGGGGAAGGGTTCTACCCGTAACGCTTTCAGATGTTCATATAGAAGCAACGCTTAAAAACGGTAAAAAGGTTTTTGGCGAAAGTAATTTTCCGTATATAAAAGGCGAGATAGACAAAATAAATCTTACGCCGGCGGGAGTTCCCGCAACGCCTGAAGTTATAAACGCCATAGAGCGCGCAGACCTTATACTTTTTGGCCCTGGTTCTTTGTATACGTCTATAATAGTAAACCTGCTTGTTTCAGGTATAACCAGCGCGATAGAAAGGTCTAAAGCGCTTAAAGTTTATATATGCAATGTGATGACTCAAGCCGGCGAAACTTCCGGCTATAAGCTTTCAGACCATATAAACGCGCTGGAGAAACATTCGTACAGAAATATTGCAGATTTAGTAGTGGTAAATTCAAAACCAATGCCGCAAAAGATATTAAAGCGTTATAGATTAAATGGTTCTGTGCCTGTAAAAATAGACAAAACGCATGCTAAAACGGTTAAGGCAGATTTATTTTCAAACGAAATTTATGCCAGACACGATTCCAAAAAACTTATAAAACTAATTTTAAAAATTTATAAGGATCGCAAAAAATGGTTAAAATTTTAATAATCACACACGGAAGCCTCGGCGTCAGTCTTTTAGAAACGGCAGAACTTATTGTAGGAAAGCTTGACAACGTTTATGCCATGCAAAGGTTACAAAGTGAAAGCTTGTCTTATGTGCAGGAAGGCGTTTTTAAAAAACTGCGTGAAATAATAGACGAAGACGGCGTTTTAATAATGACAGACCTATTCGGAGGAACGCCCTGCAATGCGGCGTTGTCGGTGTGCAAAGCTTTTAATGTTGAAGTGCTTTCGGGCGTAAGCCTGCCAATGCTTATAGCGGCGGCGTTTGCGTGCAAAACAAACAAAAGCCTTGCTGATATCGCGCAAAAAGCTTTAGCCGAAGGGCAAAAATCTGCCCTAGACGCCAAAAAGGTTTTTTTTAGCAAACTAAAAAGCAGTAAAGAGGTTTAGGTATGGGCATAGAAATTGTAAGAATTGACGACAGGCTTGTGCACGGGCAAATTGTGCAAGGCTGGCTTAAAGTTGTAGATGTTAACTTTATACTCGTTGTTTCAGACGCCGTTGCTTTAGATGAAATGCAACAGGTGCTTTTGTCTATGGCTGTGCCTTCAGGCATAGGGTTTAAGGCAAGTTCTGTAGAAGTTGCCAGCGCCGATATTTTAAATAATGTTTACGAAGATAAAAAAGTTATGGCGCTTTTTTCTAACCCTTGCGACATTGTACGCGTGCTTAACTCTGGCGTAAAGCTTAAATCCGTAAACATCGGCGGAATGCACTACGTGCATGGTAAACGCCAGTTGCTTTGCAACCTTTCGGTAGATGACAGAGATGTTTTTTGTTTAGCCGATATCTACAAAAGGGGAATAGAACTTGAAGGAAGGCTTTTGCCTAATGACGACCGCACGGACTTGTCAAAAATTATAATAGAAGAAGAAAACAAAATAAACAGCCAGGGAACCTGTAATGGATAAAGTTAAATTTATTTTTTGTGTGCATAATCATCAACCCGTAGGAAATTTTGACTGGGTTTTTCAGAAAGCCTATGAAATGTCATATAAGCCGTTTATGGATGTAATGTTAAAACACCCGAATTTAAAATGGAGTATGCACGCAAGCGGAATGCTTTGGGAATTTCTTATAGATAATCACCCCGACTACATAAAAAACGTAAAAAAAATGGTTGCCTCAGGGCGCCTTGAACTTTTAACAGGCGGTTATTACGAGCCCATACTTTCCTCTATTCCCGATAAAGACAAAATAGGTCAAATAAACAAGCTTACAAAATTCCTAAAAGACAAATTTAACTATGACGCCCGCGGACTCTGGTTTGCAGAGCGCGTTTGGGAGCCAAGTTTAGCCTGCATACTTGCCGCTTGCGGCATAAAATTTGTGGTTTTAGACGACGCTCATTTTGCGTCGGTAGGGATGAACCCTGAAACCTTAAACGGCTACTATACCACTGAAGATTCAGGACACGCCATAAACATTTTTCCTATAAGCCAGCAGTTGCGCTATATGATACCGTTTCAAAATGTTGAAAACTCTATAAACTATTTTAAGCACCTGCGCGAAAGCCGCCAAAACCCTGTGTCTGTGCTGGCTGATGACGGCGAAAAGTTCGGACTTTGGCCCGGAACAAACAAACATGTTTATGAAAATAAGTGGCTTGAAAACTTTGTTTCTGAAATTGAAAAAAATTCAGAACATATTGAAATGTCGCACTTTTGCGATGTGCTGGAGTCTCAAAAATCTTCAGGGCGCATATACTTGCCATGCGCTTCTTATTTTGAAATGTCAGAATGGACTTTGCCCGCAGGCGCGCAAATGGAATTTGAAAATGTTTTGCACGCGCACGGCGCAGACAATACGTTAAAACGTTTTTTAAAAGGCAGTTTTTGGCGCAATTTTTTGGTTAAGTACGAAGAAGCAAACAATATGCACAAAAAAATGCTTCGCGTAAGCGCAAAGGCGCAAACATATGCCGAATCAGGCAAGCCCATGCGCGAAAAAATTTTAAACCACTTATACGCAGGACAATGTAATTGCGCGTACTGGCACGGAGTATTTGGCGGGCTGTACTTGCCGCACTTAAGAAATGCCATATACAAAGAACTTTTAAAAGCTGAAAATATTTATAATAAATCTTTTTTAAAAACTGCTGTGTGGAGTGTTGTAGATTTTGACTTAGACGCTTCAGACGAAGCGCTTTTTGAAAGTAAAACCCAAAATATATACGTCAGCCCGACCCACGGCGGCACAATTTTTGAGTTTGACGGGCTAAAACATAATTATAATTTTACAAATGTTTTAACCAGACGTTTTGAATCGTACCACAAAAAACTCAAAGATAATATACACAATGCCGTGCTTGCCGGCACAGACGGAGACGGCGTGAAAACCATACACGACGAAGCGGTAAAAGTTAAAGAAACGGGGCTAGACCGTTACTTGTCATATGACGCTCACCGCCGCAGTTCTCTTCGTGACCATTTTTTTGACGTTAATACCTACCCCGAGCATTTTGCAAGCGCAAGTTTTAAAGACTGTGGCGACTTTGCGGGCGGGCATTACAATTATAAAATTAACGCTAAAAAGTTAGAACTTTGGCGCAACGGCAAAGTATACGTTAATAATGAAGCTTACGATGTAAAAATTACAAAAATTATTACGCCGCTTGAGGGCGATATAGGCTACACTGCAGAATATAATATTGAAAATAACTCTAAAAATGCGCTTGAGATAAGGTTTGGGGTAGAGCAGGTGTTTGCGTTTTCAAGCAAAATGCCTGAAGATACTAACTTAATTGAAAACACAAACCAATGGAAACGCGTAGACGAGGGTTTAAATTTTAGCGCTGAAGTTTCTTTAGACATTTCGTGCGATTTTTGGGTTTCGCCTATTGAAACAGTTGCAAATTCTGAAGACGGTTATGAGCGCACATATCAGGGAACGGCGGCGGTAAGCGTTATAAAAGCAACCATAGAAGCCGCTAAAAATTTAAAGTTTACGCTAACTACAAAAATAATATGATTATAGAAAGCGCATTAATTCTTGCCATAATAGCCTCAATTTGTTCGGCAGACACCACTGCTTTCGGGCAATTTATGATAGGCCGCCCGATTTTTTGCGGGCCGCTTTTCGGTTTTTTGCTTGGCGATATTACAACAGGGCTTTGGATTGGCATGATTGTAGAAATGGCGTGGACTGGCTCTGTGCCGCTTGGGGCTGCGGTTCCGGTAGATACAACATCTATTGCGATACTTGCGTCTTATTGGGCGGTAAAAAACTTCACGGGTTCACAAAGTGCGGCAATGCTTGCTTTACTGCTTGCGGTGCCGGTTTCATACATTCACAGGGAAATCGACATGCTAGGCAGAAATTTTAATACCAAAATTATGCATTGGGTTGAACACGGCATAGAGCAAGGTAAAGAGCACCGTATAAGCTTGGGGCTGTTTACGGGGCTTTTTTTGTTTTTGTTTAGGGGTTTTGCTTTTTACTTTGTGTTTATGGTTGTAGGCAGTTGGATTTTTCAGTCAATTTATCCGCAAATGAACGTGGTAATGCGTTTAGCTCTTGTGGAAGCTTGGTACATAATGCCGGTTGTAGGCTTTGGCGTGGTACTATATAATTTTAAAAATATAAAAATACCGTTTATAATAA
>WQVR01000005.1 GCA_009785775.1 Candidatus Proendomicrobium guianensium | reverse complement strand
GATTTAAGCCAATATTACTTTATACTCGTTACGCGTAGCGTTGATATAGATGAGGCAGTATATTATGCGCGTAGACTATTTGGTCAACAAGTTATAACTGCGCGTAAAATTGACGCTGTTAGAAGGATACAAAACCGTTGGTATAATTATTTGTCTCAGGACAAGATGGAAGCCATTTTGCGAACCCTGCTTGAAGAAATTGAATTGTCTCCGGAGTGGGTTTATTCGCTAGAGGCGGTTAGCCTTTTAGAAAAAGGTGAACTTTCAAAAGCAAACAGATTTTTTGATATGGCAAAAAACATAAGAATGGAATTCGGTTCTAAAGCCATAAATAAATACTATAAAGAAATTGCGCGTCAAATTGTAGAATTTGGGGCAGTTCCGGTATTTATGCAATATCCTATGCGCAGCGTAGTTGAGCTTAAATCAAGGCTTGCCCAAAGCCCATACTTCAATGATATAATATTTATAAGTAATGAACAAAACTTCAGACAAGCAGTTGCTAAATATGGTTATAGCGCTATTTTTTGGGACCAGTTTGCCGGTGATTTCGGGCATGCGTTTGAGTTTGGCAATGAAATACTGGCTGAAAATGTGTATATTAATTTAAAGAATATTTTATTTAGGGAACAATTAAACTAATGAGGGAAAATTTAATTTCTAAAATTTCAGAACTTAAAAAAAAGCGTAATGCCCTGATACTTGCGCATTTGTACCAACCTGCCGAAATACAACAAATTGCAGATTTTACGGGCGACTCGCTGGACTTAAGCATTAAAGCCTCTAAAACTTCCGCAGATGTGATAGTTTTTTGCGGCGTACATTTTATGGCGGAAACCGCCGCAATTTTAAGCCCGCAAAAACAGGTGTTACTTCCCGCGCCTGATTCGGGTTGTCCTATGGCAGATATGATAGACGCCGAAAGCTTAAAAAAGTTTAAGGCAGAACGTCCCGGCGCTAAAGTTATAACGTACGTTAACTCAAGCGCTGCTGTTAAAGCTGAAAGTGACGTTTGTTGCACTTCCTCTAATGCCTTAGATATTGTAAAAGCTTACCAAAACTATGACCTTATTTTTACGCCCGACATAAACTTAGGCAAATGGGTAAGTAAAATGTCAGGCAAAGAAATGTCTATTTGGAACGGTTGCTGTCCTTTGCATGCGTGCATTTTTGCAGGGCTTGTAGAAGACGCGCGCGCCGCCCACCCCAATGCCGAAGTTTTAGTGCACCCTGAATGCCGCCCCGAAGTTACAAACATTGCCGATAAAGTAATGTCTACTTCCCAAATGTGCCGCTACGCGAACTCTAGTAAAGCGCAAGAGTTTATCATAGGTACGGAAGTAGGCATAATGCACCGCCTTACCACTGAAAACCCTGGCAAAAAATTTTACCCGTTAAGCGCGGAAATGGTTTGCCAAAACATGAAAAAAACCACGCTTGAAAAAATTGTAGACGTATTAACAAACTTAAATAATAGAATTACGGTTGAAGAAAGTATGCGCTTGCGCGCTTATGCGCCGCTTGAAAAAATGCTTGAACTATCCCTTTCGGGGAATGCCTCTAAATAGGAACAGCCCTTTTGGACGTTTGTGCTTTTATTATAAAATAGCGGATTAATATTTATTATGGAAAGCAATATAACTTTATTTGCGGGTTTTTTAGCGGGCGTTTTAACTTTTTTAAGCCCTTGCGTGCTTCCATTAATACCTGCTTATATTTCTTATATTACAGGCGCAAGCGTTAACGGCAGTGCTGAAAACTCAAGCAGATATTTTAAAAAAGCCCTTTTGGGTTCGGCGGCTTTTGTTTTAGGATTTTCTGCAGTGTTTGTTTTGCTTGGGCTTAGCTTTAATTATTTTGGGCAAGTGTTGGGCGTAAACATTAGATATTTGAAAATTGCCGCCGGTGTTTTAGTTGTATTTTTTGGGCTTCATATGGCGGGCATTATAAAGCTTAAATTTTTATACAGGCAGTTTAGTTTTAGAGGGCGGCAGTTAAACTCGGAGCGTGCTGTAGGTGTGTTTGGCGCGGTTTTTATGGGCATGGCTTTTGCTTTTGCGTGGACGCCTTGCGTGGGACCTGTACTTGCTTCGATACTTATGCTTGCGGGCGCCCAGACCACAGCCGCTCACGGCGGATTGTTGTTGTTTAGTTATTCGCTTGGCATAGGCGTGCCGTTTATGTTAGCTGCTATGTTTATAGGCGGGTTTTTTAAGTTTTTCCAAGCAACTAAAAAATATTTTAGAATTATTGAAATTATTTCGGGCATAATGCTTGTGGCAATAGGCGTTTTAATTATCACCGGCGGTTTTGACGCAATTACAAGGCAAATATTGCAGTTTTTTGCATAATGTCTTTTGCCTTTGCGGTTAAAGCGCTATTCAGGCGGCTTATGAGCTCAAAATTTTTAAGTTCATCGTTTTTCGCGTGTTTGAAGCGGGCAACATATTTAAGCTGTTATAAACTGCCCGCAAGTTCGAAAAACGCTTAAAAATTTTGAACGATTGCCTGCCAAGCGCGCTAAGCGCAAAGGCAAAAAACATCTTAAATATCTGCAAGGAGGAAGTATGTTCGGTCTTGGATTTTGGGAAATTGTGCTTGTGCTTGCCATTGTTGTTTTAATTTTTGGCGCAAAGCGTTTGCCCGGCGTGGCGCGCGCTTTGGGGCAGTCTGTGCAGGAATTTAAAAAAGGTGTCGGTAACGATAAATGCAACTTGTCCGAAGGAAATGCCGCTTCTGAGGCACAAGTTAAAAAAACAGACCAATCCTGTGGTTGCGGCTGTGGCGGCGAAAAAGAAAACTCCGCACAAAAGTAAACGTGTGTTCATGTGCTTTTGAAGAAATTTTAAAAATGAGGCTTAGCCCGTTTATATTAAAGTGCCTTAGGCACTGTGGCGATAAGCATTGCTATGTGCTATAATAAATAAGTATACTTAATTGTGTCTAAATACAAGCATTATTTTGAAAATTTTTTAAATGAAAAAAATTATAACTGCAGTATTACTAGTATCTCTCAATTTTAATTTGGCTTTTGCCGCCGTTCCCACCCCTGCCACAACAAACTGGGGCAGACCTGTTACGCCCGAGTTTTCGCCTGCGCGCCCAAGGTCGCGTATATGGATTGGCGTGGGCTTAATGTTGCTTGGCGGTTTTTTGGCAATAGACGGTTTCTCGCAGGTTAACAGAGATGTTACCGATGCGTCTTTTGTTTTAAGCGGGTTTGATATTTTTAGTTTAGGGGAAGTGGGTTTTGGCGCTTATTGGGTAGACCGTTCCGACTTGCCTACCCCCGTATACCACTTGGTATCGGCGGGAAATATCAGAAATGTAGGCAATACCGATATTAGAAATATGACAATACATATAAGTTACAGGCTTTACGGCGGCGCGCAGGTGCCTTGGGCGCCGGGGGGGTATTTTCCCGGCGGTACCGCAACTGTAACTCAAAACGGTAATGTAATTACTAACCTTAATATTGCCGACAGGGCAGTTTGGGAAAATACTGCAAATATGCCTACAGGCTCACATTTTCCTAATGGTCCGGGAAGTAATGAAGACGGCAATAATGCCGTTTTTAACCAATGGGCAGGCAATGTGGGCGAAACTTTTTCAGACCGTACCGCAGACGGGCTTTTGCAAATTAGAATTACCGGCGAATATGACAGAGTGTTTAGAAGAAGAACCAAAAACGCTTTTCAAGGCTATACCGGCGTGGCGCTTGCGCTTACCGGCGGATATTTAATTTTAGATTATATTGTAAGTTTACGCCGTATTGAACGCTATATGCAACGGCACCATTTAGATTTCAGGTTTGCGCAAAGCAACGGCAAGATAGGCGCCGTGCTTTCTAAAAGAATATAATTTTAAGAATATAATTTTGGAGAGGGTACGATTTTGAACTTTAAAAAAACGCTTGCGATTTTAACTTGTTTCTTCTTGTTTACGTCTTCCGGTTTTGCAATGCCCGTGGTTACGGGCAGGGGGCGTATTGCTCCGGAACCGCAGAGAGGTCCTACAATAAACTGGGCGCCTTTTGCGCCAAGACCTTTTGACGCGTATTCTCCCATGCGGGGCAGGCCTGTGCCTACAAACCAATGGTTTAGGTCTTTTATAGGCAGTCAGCACGGAGACCCTTCTTTCAGGCTTTATACTTACCCTGCAACATTAAAACCTAACAGGCTTTATCCTGATGTCCGCCCCGAATTTAAAAGTACGGGCATGGTAATTTCGTTTCCTAATGTCGCAACGTCTCAAACTCCTCTTACCGAGGATACAATTGTAGACGGCGTGGGGTTTGGTTATACTTGGAATGATTATTATGTAATGTGGAACCTTGCCCTTGTAGACGGTATTATGGGTACAAGCGCAACCTCTCCCCGCGTTACGGCAAGCACGCCGAACTCTCTGCTTTTTAACCATTCAGACTGGTCTGCCACAGCCTTGTGGAGAGATATGAACAACCCTGCCAGATATATGAAATCAACTTTCGGGCGGGGTTTTGTTTTTACTTATTTTGAGTTTTCCAGCGGCGTAAACGCGCGTATCAGCCGCTACGAAATACCTGAGCGCCGCACTTGGAGCATTGCCCTTATGCCTGGCGGCGACGGCGCCGTAATAGCCGTAAACGACCCTGAAGGCACAGGTCCTAACTATAGAAAATACCTTGGTATTTTTGCGCCGTCGGGAAGCAGGTTCGAGGTTACGGGCTCTTCCACAGACGAAGAAGCGGAATTAAGAGTTATTTTCCCTAATGACTCTAACAGATTTTTGTCCGTAGCCGTAATGACATCTTCTTACGATTATGACACATTTAGAAGATACGCCTATAACTTTATTACCTCTACCCGCGCCGAAAAAAGCGTAGACATGGCGCGCGCTGAAGTTTCAACGCGGTTTAACTTTGAAGTTGACCGCCGCCGCATAGGCGGAGATTTTTCAAATGTGCCGCTTTTTACGGTTTGGCCGCATCATTATAACTCAGACAGAATTACTTTTGAAAACGGCGGTTTCTTAAACCCCGTACGTGAATATAACACTATACGCGGACGCGTGCGTGCGGCGGCGGCAAGTTCGTTTACTACTACAAATTACTTTCACGGAATTTTACCCAAACTTACAGACGAAATACCCGCGCACATAGATGTTTTAAGCTACCTTGCCGACCATGATGACGCCACATTTGTTCCCACAACCCGCCCTATGAACCCTTACCACGCGGGTAAGCTTTTAACACAAGGGGCGGTACTGCTTCCTCTAATGAATTCGCGTGATATTGCGCGCCGCGACAGGGCTTTAAGAACACTGCGCATCCAGCTTACAGATTGGTTTACAGACAGGCAAGGCAACCCCGGCAGATTTTTTGGTTTTGAGCCGGTATTTGGCGGGCTTTTAGCGTCGGGAGACGATGTTTTTGGTTCTCCTAACTACGCCGACCTTCATTTTCACTACGGTTACTTTATTTATGCGGCGGCAATACTTGCAATGTATGACAGAGACTTTGCCTCGGACGAACAATTTAGAAGCATGGTAGATTTAATTATTTTAAACATCTTTAACCCTTACAGGGCTGGCGATGAAAACGCGCCCTATAACAGCAGATTTTTCCCGTATTTAAGGCATTTTGACATTTTCGGCGGGCATTCGTGGGCAAGCGGTTTTGGGGGCTCTACCGACAATGACAGAGGCCTAAATCAGGAATCAAGCTCTGAAGCTATGCATGCTTGGTCGGCAATTTATCTTTGGGGGCTTATTACGGGCAACCAAAGTTTTATAGATCTTGGAATGTGGGGATATGTTACGGAATACACGGCTATAAGGGAATACTGGTTTAACCAAGACGGTAACAAGAACGACGGGCTTTATACCCATGCCACTGTCGGCATTTTGTGGGGCGGCCTTAACGAATATAACTTGCATTGGTTTAACCCCGACCCAACCCGCCGCGCGCGCGAAAAACGCGCCATACAGGTATTGCCGCTTACGCCCTCTATGCTTTATTTGGGTTTTGACAGGGCATTTGCAAGGAAACTTCACGATTATCGCGCGCCTAATGCCCCGCCCGATGACAGGGCGTTTTGGTGGACAATCTTTGCAAGGCTTATGGCATTAAGCGATCCCGCTACCGCTATAAGAGATTTTGCCGAGTTCAGAAACCGCACAGAACCTTGGAACGTAGACGAAGGAAGTTCGCGCGCATATACTTTGCAGTTTATACACTTTTTTAACGAGCTTGGGCATATAAACACAAATTATTTTGCGGACTTTCCCGCTTTTGCCGTTTTAGGCGAAAGGGTAGACAGAAGGGGAATAAGAAGGCTATCCAGACAAGCCAGACAACAGCCGGATAGCGGTTTAACATTTATGGCGTACAACCCGACGCAAGCCCATAAAAGAATAACTTTTTTCAACCGCGCTACGGGCGCCGAACAAGGCAGTATGGTTGTGCCGCCTAATACTTTAATGTCTACGTCTGACGGGTTTAGAACTTTCAGATATGAAAGCGCAGAAATTACTTATCGCCACAACTCGGGCAGGTGGTCAGTATTGTTAGATACGCACTATTCAAACCAATCAACCGTGCGCTTAACGCCGGCAAACCTTCCGCCCGACAGGTTTAGCCGCAACCACATTAGTTTAGAGCCGCGGTTTGAAATTACAAATCTTCCCACCACAGGCAGAAGCTCTATTCACATTAACTTTTCAGGGGTGGTGCCTCCCGACGGCGCAAGCAAAGAAGATTTGGTAGTGCTTTTTTCCGTAAATAACGGCGCAAGTTGGAGTGAAATTCCAACGCAGGTAAATGCCGCTACAAGAACCCTCATTGCCCAGCCAAGGGGAAGCGGAATTTATGCCTTAGCTTTAAGGGCAAGACGTTAGCCATCGCTACTAACCTTTACGGCCGCGCCGCAGATAAACGGCTTAATATTGCTTTCTGCGGCGGGCTGATATGAAAGGGTATATAACTTTGAAACTAAAAAAAATTCTGGCGGTTGTAACCTGCTTTTTTTTGTTTAGCTCTTCGGGCTTTGCAATGCCTGCAAACCTTGGTCGCGCCCGCATTGCCCCAACGCCGGAACGCGCGCCGGATTTTATACCTAAACCTTTTGACAGCCTTTCTCCCCTGCGAAACAGGCCTGTGCCTACAAACCAATGGTTCAGGTCTTTCATACGTAATCAATGGAACAACCCCGCTTTAAGGCTTTACACTTTTCCTAAAACGTTAAAACCGTCTATGGTATGGCCTGCAAATTTAGAAAGTACCGGTCTTGTAATTTGTTTCCCGGATAATGTAGCCTCTGTTGACCCTCACTTTGATCCCGGCCTTGCCGGCGTTATGATAAACAGCGTAGGTTTTGGCTACCGTGAAAACACAGATCAACGCTGGGATCTTGCCATGGTAGAAGGTATTATAAACGGTCTGCCCGGTCCGTCGCCAACGGTTATTACCGCCGGCGCTACAAATACATTGCTTTTTGATTATTCAGACTGGTCTGCCACCGCTTTGTGGCGAGACCAAAACGACCCCGCAAGATACATGAAAGCCACAATGGGCAGGGGCTTTGTTTTTACCTATTTTGAATTTTCAAGCGGAGTTGACGCGCTTGTGCGGGCTTACCACATACCTAACCGCACGTGGACAGCCCAAGTACAGCCCGACGGCGAAGGCATTGTAATAACCGTAACAAGAACAGTCGGGGGTGATCCCACCGTAAGCAAATACCTTGGGGTATTTGTGCCCCCGGGAAGCACTATAATATCTCCTACACCGGGCGTTTGGGGCAGTAATAATTTCAGGGTTGTTTTTCCTGACGACGCTAACAGATATATGTCTGTTGCGGTTTTAACAGACCCTTCAGACTATGCCCAGTTTAGAAGATATGCCTATAACTTTATAACCTCCACCCGCGCTGAAAAAAGCGTAGATATTCACCGCGCTGAAGTTTCAACGCGGTTTAACTTTGAAGTTAACCGCCGACGTACAGGGGCTGAATTTTCGCAAGTTCCGCTGTTTACAATTTGGCCGCACCATTTTAATTCCGACAGAATTACTTTTGAAGCGCAAGAATTTTTAAGCGGCCCCGAGCGCGTATTTTCTACCATAAGGGGTAATATCAGGGCGGTAGCGGCAAGAAGTTTTACAACGGTAAATTACTTTCACGGGATTTTACCAAAGCTGACCGACGAAACCCCCGGAAATGATGTTTTGGCTTATTTATACGACTTTAACCTAAACGACCCAAACGTTTTTATACCAAGTCACCTGCCTTATAACCCTTACCATGCGGGAAAGGTTATGAGCATGGCGGCAAACCTGCTTCCCATAATGCACACGCGCAATACAAGGCGGCGCAATATGGTAATAGAACGCCTGCGGGAACGTCTGGAAGATTGGTTTATTTTCGGACGCGGCCACCACCGCAGATTTTTTGGTTATGAAAGCATATGGGGCGGTGTGTTGGCGTCTGGCGACTGGCAGTTTTATTCCCATAACTATAACGATTTACATTTTCACTATGGTTATTTTATTTATGCCGCAGCCCTCCTTGCCATGTATTACAGAAATTTTGCCGCGCCAAGCCAATTTAGAAATATGGTAGATTTGCTTGTGCTAAATATTGCTAACCCCTTTAGACGCGGCGAGGGCGGCGCGCCGGCAAACGCGCGGTGGTTTCCATATTTAAGGCACTTTGATATTTACGGCGGGCATTCGTGGGCTTCGGGATTCGGCGGCGGTAATGATAATGACCGCGGCCCCAACCAAGAATCAAGCTCTGAAGCTATGAACGCTTGGGCGGCAATTTACCTATGGGGGCTTGCCACCGGCAATCAGCGTTTTATAGAGCTTGGCATGTGGGGCTATGTAACCGAATATACGGCAATAAGAGAATACTGGTTTAACCAAAACCAAAATATGCTAGGCGGGCTTTACACTTACCCAACCGTTGCTACCCTGTGGGGCGGGCGTATAGATGATAATATATTTTGGAATCCCGGCCAGCAACAACGCCGCCGCGCAAGACGCGGCATACAAGTATTGCCTCTAACTCCGTCTATGCTTTATTTGGGTTTTGACACGTCGTTTGCGCAACTGCTTCATGAATATGACGAACCCCCCGCTCCATTTAGTTTCTGGTGGGATATTTGGGCGCGCTTTAGGGCTTTGTACAATCCCGCCCAAGCCTTGGTAGATTTTCAAACTTTCAGAGATAATGTAGCGGCTGTTGACGAAGGCGGCTCGCGGGCGTTCACATTTCAGTTCATACATTTTTTTAACAGGTTTGGAACTGTAAGTACAAATTACTTTGCAGATTTTCCCTCATTTGGCGTTTTTGAAAACTCAGGCGCCACAACTTTTATGGCGTATAACCCTGCGCGATATTACAGGCGTGTAACTTTCTTTTCCCGCCTAAGCGGTAACGAAATGGGACACATGATTGTTCCGCCAAATACCATAATGTTTACCACGGACAATTTTTATACTTTTAACTTTGAAACTTCCGAAGTAATGTACGCGCATGCTTCAACAGGCACTACAGACCCCGCGTGGCATGCTTTTTTAGACACATATTATTTAAACCACGTTACTACGCAAATCAATACAGATTTTGCGCCCGTTGCCCCAAGCCCGTTTCACCAAATGCTTCCCCCGCAATTTCAAATTACGGGCGTCTTGCGCGACCATCCGCACGGTTTATTGCACATAGACTACTCTAATCTTTTTAGCCCTGCTTCAGGCAGTCCTATGCCTGCGGGATATTCGGCAAGCAATTTAACAATACTGCGTTTTACGGGTACCCGTTGGGAACAAATTTATACGCGTGTGCACGCCGCCACTAAAACGGTATCGGCTGAAATATACGGCAACGGCATTTTTGCCCTAGCCCTAAGAAGTAATGACCCTGTGCCCGTAGACGAAGTGTTTAGGGTTTTTCCTAATCCTTTCAGGCCGCGCAGCGGCGGAAGGTTCGGCGCGCAAGGTATAACCTTTAGCGGTATAGGGCGCGGCGCGCGCATAAGAGTTTACACCATTACGGGAGCCCTTGTTTTTGAAGGCAGAAAAACAGACGATATTACAAGAACTTTTGTTTGGAACGGTCAAAACAACTCCGGACGAAGCGTCGCTTCGGGCATTTATATTTACCACGTTGAATACGGCGGAAGACGGCATAGGGGAAGGCTTGCAATAGAGCGCTAGTTTTTGCTTCGCCTTTTGCGTTTATGCTTCCTTATGCTTATTGCTCATGTACTCGCTTTGCTTCCTGTACACTTCGCATAAGCAAGCGTCGCCTAAACGCAAAATCTTTTGTAAAAATCCCTTAGGATATTAATTGCATGCCTGAAAAACTCGAAAATATTATTACTTGTGTAGAGGCCTCAGCGGGCTCTGGTAAAACTTTTGCGCTTTCAAAAAAATATATAGAACTTGCGCTGAATTTCGAGCCGCAAAAAGAACTGCCTGCCGTGCAGTCTATAATGGCGGTAACTTTTACAAATAAAGCCGCCATTGAAATGAAAGGCAGGGTGCTTGAGTATTTAAAAGCCCTTGCCCGCGGCGATAAAGAACTTAAAAAAAAACTTGCTTTATCAGGCACGGGTATTGAAAAAAAAAGCGAGTTGGTTTTAGAAAATATTTTTGCCAACTATGACGGTTTCAACGTTAAAACTATAGACAGCTTCGTAAATTCCGTAATAAAAGCCTGCGCCATAAATCTTAATATTTCGCCAAATTTCCAAATAGAAAAAAACTATAAGCCATATTTGCATTTAGCCGCAGATATTTTTATTGAACGCTCTGTTTCAGATATGGCGCTTAATAAACTGGTGCTTTCTTTTTTAAACCAGTATATGTTTGATGAAAAACCCTCATGGTTTCCTAAAGATGATTTAAGCGTAAAAATTGAAAAACTTTTTGAAAAAAACTCCGTAACGGCAGGCATTATAAAAAGTTTTTATGACAGTGCCTTTGACTCTAACATGAAGATGCGTTGCGTGGCGCTCGGTAAAAAAATTCAAAGCTTTTCAGAGCTTGCGCAAGCGGCTTCGCTTCATAAAAATTTTAAAACAGCTTTGCCTAAAGTGTTAAGCTCAAAGGGCGAATTTTTATTTTCTAAAGAGTTGCCATCGGTATACTTTCAAAGAGATGAACTTCCTTATTTAGGTAAAGCGCAGGCAAATGAAAAACTAGAAACGCTTTGGCTTGAAATAAGAAAAGATTTGTCGGAAGTATATGATTATTATGCGCTTTATCACTACGGCGTTTACACCGAAATATACAACTATGTTTCGGGTGAATTTCATAAAAACGCCGCAAAAGAAGACCTTGTTTTTCTATCTGATATTTCAGGCCGCGCCAAAGAACTTTTTGCTTTAGGTGAAAGTGTGATACCTGAAATTTATTACAGGCTTTCAGAACGCTATAAACACTTTTTGGTAGACGAATTCCAAGACACCAATAATATTCAATGGTCTGGCATACGGCGGTTTTTAGAAGAAAGTTTGGCTTCGGGCGGCAGTTTTTTTTATGTGGGAGACGCTAAACAAGCAATATATAACTTCCGCGGGGGGGATCCTGCAATATTTTTGTCTGCAAGCACGGGTTTTGAGGCATATAACCCTGCCAGCCAAATGCTTCAAACAAATTACAGAAGCCATAAGGCAATAGTAGAGTTTAATAATGAAATATTTTCAGATGTTAACTTAGAAAAATTTATAATAGCCGCTTACAAGCAAGAAGAACTTGCGCGTGAAGTTTTAACAGCTGTAAAAAAAACGTATAAAAATTCGGCGCAAAAATATTTGCAGGAAAATTCAAAAGGATATGTTGAATTTTCAAGTATTGACGGCGAATGTGAAGATATTGAAGATTTTTCAAAAAACTGGCTTGTAAGTAAAGTGAAAGGCTTACTTGAAAGGTTTTGCGCGGGCGATATTGCCGTTTTGTGCCGCACTAACGGTGATGTGTCTTTGGTAAGCGAGTGGCTTTTGGAAGCGGGCATAAGCGTCAGTTCAAGCCAAACTCTAAATATTAAAAATAATCCGCTTATAAAAGAAGCTGTTTCATTTATGAGTTTTATTTCAAGCCCCATAGATAATTTAAGTTTTGCTTCTTTTATCACAGGCGAAATTTTTACAAAAGTTTCGGGTCTTTCAAAAGCGCAAATTGAAAGTTTTTTGTTTGAAACCGGCCGCCAAAACTCTAAAGTTGCCGCGTACACGCTTTTTAGGGAAAAATTTCCTGATGTGTGGGATACTGCCTTAGAAAAGTTTTTTATAAGCGCGGGTTTTAGTACCGCTTATGAATTTTGTTTGCAGTTTTTAAGCGCATTTAGGGTTGTCCAAAATTTCCCGCATACAAAAAACTATTTTATGCGCCTGCTTGAACTTATAAAAAATTTCGAGGCAGATTCTTTAGGGCTAAAAAACTTTTTAGAATATTTTAACGCTTTAGAAAGTTCAGACGGCGCTTTGTTTATAAAAAACGCAGGTAGCCTGGGTGTTAGTATTATGACTATTCATAAAGCCAAGGGGCTCGAGTTTAACGCTGTTTGTATAGCGGATTTAGCTTTTTCGGCGCCTTCTGTCGAAGCGCCTTTTCTTGAGGCGCTTGAAACGGGCGAAAATTATTTATTATATTCTGCCGGAGATATGCCCGACCTTTCGCCCCGCGCAAAAGAAGTTTACACAAAAGAAAAAATAAAAGCTTTCACCGCCGAACTTAACAACCTTTACGTTGCCTTAACCCGCGCTAAATGCGAAATGTATATTTTGGCGCCGCCTAAAGACGGTAACAGTAAAAACTTAATACCTGTTTTGTTTGGTGGTGGCTCTTTAATATCAGGCAGTCAGGAAATTTATAAGGCAATCCCGCAAAATGTTCAAACGATAACAGTGGAGCCTTTAGGGTATAAAGAAACTGATTCTAACTTTGATTTAAAAAGTGATGTTAAATTTGATTTTGCGCTTTCTGAACACAAAGATTTAGGCAAAACGCTTCATTATGCTTTATCGCTTATTGTTACGCTAAAAGATAAAAAATTAGACGATGTTTTAAATGATGTAGGCATTAAGCTCCAGCGCCGCTATGATAACAGCGCGGGTATTATAACCCGCTTAAAGCGTATTATTGAAAATCCTGAAATTTACAATTTGTTTAACTACGACGCTTCCTGTGTGTACAATGAAAAAACGCTTGTAGACGCCGGCGGCAATGCCGTTCGCTTAGACAAACTTATAATTGCCGGCGGTAAAGCGATAATAATAGATTTTAAAAGTTCAGCCAAGTCTATGGAGTTTTATAGCGGGCAAATGAAAAAGTATATAAGTATAGTGTCAGAAATTTATAATACTCCCACGCAATGTTTTGTGGTAGATTTAACTACGGGTAAACTGCATGAGCTCCAAAATAATTAACATCGCTTTAAATGAAAATTTAATAGACTTTACCGCAAACCACATATTAAGTTTTAAAGGCGGCTTTAGCGATACTCTTGTAATAACAAACACAAAACGCGGCGGCGTTTTTTTGCGGCGCGCTATGGCAGGAAAACTCGGCAAAGCTTTTGCGCCGCCTGACTTTTTAACTTTTGATAATTTAATACAAAAACTTGCTTTTGATAATACGGAGTTTCGTGAATTATCAGATTTAAACGCAGCTTTTGCCCTTTTTGAAATAATTAATAATGAAAAAATACATATATCTCAAAACCAAAACTCATTTGCGCTTTTTTACGATTGGGCTTTTGAAATTTTAAAGTTTATAGAACTTTTAGATATTGAAAATATTTCTGCCACAAAACTCCAAAACGTTAAAGCCGCGGCGTCAATAGGCTACAATGTTCCCGAAAATATTAACCGCTTGCTTGAAAATATCGCTTTAATAAGAAACGCTTTTCATAAACACATGGAAAGTTCTTTGCAAATTACAAAAGGTTATGCGCATATAAAAGCTTCCCGCGCCGATATGTCGGATTTGTTTGAAAACTATAAAAATATTGTGCTTGTTGCCCCTGTTTATTTAAGCGCCACGCAAATGGCGGTTTTAAAAAAACTTTACGATAGCGGCAAGTTAACCATAATAGTGCAAGGTAACCCGAAAGAGTGGCGCTTTTTAGATAATATTTATAAAAGCCTTGG
>WQVR01000004.1 GCA_009785775.1 Candidatus Proendomicrobium guianensium | reverse complement strand
TCTTACAAGCATATCGCTACCAGCTTTTGAGGCGCTGTAAGGAGAATTGGGCGCATAGGGCGTACTTTCTGAAAAAAGTCCTTTTTCGCCAAGGCTGCCGTAAACTTCGTCTGTAGAAATATGGTGAAAACGCGCAGTTTTATAAGCGTCTTTATATTTAAAAGGAGCGTCTTGCCAAAAGTTGCGGGCAGTTTCAAGCAGCGTAAACGTACCCAAAACATTGGAAATTACAAAAATTTCAGGCCCCGTTATAGAGTTATCCACATGGCTTTCAGCAGCAAAATGTATCACGCCTGAAATATTATGTTTTTTAAAAATATCTTCAAGCAAAGCTTTATCTGTTATATCGCCTTTTATAAACGTATAGCGCGGATTATTTTCAACTTCGGCAAGGTTTTCGGGGCTTGCCGCATAAGTCATTTTATCTAAATTAACTATTGTTATATCGGGGTAAGCATTAAGATAGTAGGGTATAAAGTTAGAACCTATAAATCCGCAACCGCCGGTGACTAAAATATTTTTCATTTATGTTATATCCCTTGCGAGTACTCATTAAAATCTTTTAATAGCAAGTCTTTGCTTGAAATAATTTCTTTACCTTCAGGAATACCCCAATTTATGTTAAGCGTTTTATCGTTATATAAAATACCGCCCTCAGAAGCCTTGTTGTAAACATTATCGCATTTGTACATTACAACAGCTTCTGCGCTTAGCACGCTAAAACCATGCGCAAGCCCTCTGGGCACAAACAACTGCCTTTTATTTTCACTTGAAAGCTCCACACAAACATGCTTGCCGTAAGTGGAAGAACCTTTGCGAATATCTACGGCAACGTCTAAAATCACGCCGCTTAAAGCGCGTACCAACTTTGCTTGCGCGTACTCGCCCGTTTGAAAGTGAAGCCCCCTAATAACGCCGTATTTAGAGGATGATTGATTGTCTTGCACAAACTTTGCGTCAACACCGCCCAAAGCAAAAACAGCCGAATTATAGCTTTCAAAAAAATAACCGCGCTCGTCGCCAAAAACTTGCGGCTCAAAAATTATAACGCCTTCAATTTCTGTTTTAATAAACGCCATATTCACACCTTAGAATCAAGTATTTTTTTTAAATAGTCGCCGTAGCTTGTATTTCCCATAAGATTGGCGGCGCGCTGGAGGCTGGTTTTGTCTATAAAACCTTTTTCGTAAGCTATGGCTTCAAGACAGGCAATTTTTGTGCCTTTGCGTTTTTCTATAGCTTCTATGTAAGAGCTTGCCCGAAGCAAGCTTTCAGAAGTGCCTGTGTCAAACCAGTCTACGTCGCGGTTTAGTACCTCAACATTTAAAAGCCCTTTTTCTAAGTAAACATTGTTTAAGTCTGTTATTTCGTACTCGCCGCGGGCAGAAGGCTTTAAACTTTTAGCTATTTCAACAACATTATTATCATAAAAATATAGTCCCGGCACGGCATAGGTTGATTTAGGGTTTTTAGGTTTTTCTTCTATGCTTAAGGCAATGCCCGATTCGTCAAATTCTACCACGCCGTAACGCTCGGGGTCGTGTACTTTACAGGCAAAAATTGTAGCGCCCTTTTTTACTTTGTTTGCTTTTTCTAAATGCTCGCTTAGGCAATAACCGTGAAACAAATTGTCGCCAAGCACAAGTGCAGCGCCGGAAGAACCTATAAAATCCGCGCCTATTACAAAAGCCTGCGCAAGCCCGTTAGGAATTTTTTGTACCGCGTAAGATATTTTCATTCCTATGCGGCCACCGTCTTCAAAAAGCCTTTCAAACAAAGGCAAATCCTGAGGCGTAGAAATAATAAGCACTTCGTTTATGCCCGCCTGCATTAATGTAGACATGGGGTAATATATCATGGGTTTATCATAAACGGGTATCATCTGTTTTGACAAAGCAATTGTAGACGGATACAACCTTGTTCCCGAACCGCCAGCCAGTATTATTCCTTTCATAATAGCTATCCTTGTTTGTACAGGAGTTCTTTCACTGTATCTATAAGAAGTTGCGTGTCTATACTATCTACATTGTTTTTTAACCAAGAGCCTTCTGAATTAACATTTAAGCTTATAGCGTTATCATACTGCGCGCCCCAAACTTCATTTATTTTTTCACTTGTGTTTGAGTAGTCTAAATATACAGCAACCATTTTAGAGTTATAAGCCCGCGCGGCATGTACTAACGACGTATCGGGCGTTATCATCAGGCTTGAATATTTTACTATAGCACAAGCGTCGCGGGCGGTATTAAGCATTGGCGTAAAAACAAAGTCTTTATAATAGCTATGCAGGTTTTGCACGCTGTTGCGCCGCCTTAAGGGTGAAATTATTATAACAGCGCTATCAGGAATTTGCGCCTTTATACCCTCTATAATATTCATTATTTTTACATTGGAAAAAGTTCTGTGGCGGCTTGCGGCAAAAGGATTAAGCACTATTTTATGCTTCTGCTTTATGTGTTTTATGAACTCTTGGGCTTTGTCTTCTTCTTCAGGCATTAAAAATATTTCGTATTTTAAGTTGTCTGTTTTAATGCCTAAATAATCGAGCAAGGCTTTATAGCGAAGCGAAATGTGGGTATTGTTAATATCTACATTTAGCGCGTGGGAATATAAATTGTAACCCTTTTTGTTAAAACCTATATTAAAAGCGGCATTAACAAAACGCAGTATAAACAAAGCCGCAAGCATAGGTTTGAAAATATAAAAATCTACGGCAACATCTATTTTTTGTTTTCTTAAAGCCCACAATGTTTTAATGTTTTTTAAAACAGACGCCCTAGACCATTCGCAAATTTCGTCTACATAGGGGTTTGCTTCAATAATTTCTTTGTTATTTTTACCGCTTAAAACTATAAGTTTGATATCAGGACGGGCTTTTTTAATTTCCCTAAACAAAATTGTAGAAATTATCATATCGCCAAGTTTATCGTCATGGCGTAAAAAAACAATTTTTTTAACGTTTGCAAAATCTAGGGCAACGTTTTGCGAGGCGCGTTTGTCAAAAATTACTTTGGCAAAATTTCGTTTGACTTCTTTTATATACTTTTTTAATCCCACAAAGTCCCCTTTGTAAAAATTCCACAAACCGCGCCAATCTGCATATCTGATACTTTAGGTGCCTTCCTGCCAGCTTGCCAAATATTTTTTTTGCTCTGCCGTAAGCGTATCTATTTTTACGCCCATGCTTGCAAGCTTTAAACGCGCGATTTCAACATCTATTTTTTCGGGCACAGAGTATACTTTTTTGGAAAGCTTTTTATAGTTTTTAACCATATATTCTGCGCTTAGCGCCTGATTTGCAAAAGACATATCCATAACGCTTGCGGGGTGGCCTTCGGCAGTGGCAAGGTTTACAAGGCGGCCTTCAGCAAGCACACATACTTTTACGCCGTTTTTAAGGGTGTATTCGTCAATAAATTCTCTGTAAGTTTTAACGCTTTTGCTTAGTTTTTTTATCGCGTTTAAATTTATTTCGTTGTTAAAATGCCCCGAATTGCAAACAATCGCGCCGGATTTCATTAATTTAAAATGGCTCTCGTCTACAACATTAAGGTTACCGGTAAGGGTAACAAAAAAGTCGCCCTTGGGCGAAGCTTCTTTCATTGTCATTACTTCAAAACCGTCCATTACGGCTTCTATGGCTTTCATATGGTCTACTTCGGTTACTATTACATGAGCGCCCATGCCTTTTGCGCGCATGGCAAAACCTCTGCCGCACCAGCCGTAACCGGCTACTACTACTACCTTACCCGCAAGCAAAATATTTGTAGCGCGCACTATACCGTCTACCGTAGACTGCCCCGTGCCGTAGCGGTTATCAAACAAGTGTTTTGTAAGCGCATCGTTAACGGCTATTATGGGATAAGCCAAAACGCCGTCTGCCTCCATTGCCCTAAGGCGCACAACGCCCGTGGTGGTTTCTTCGGTACCGCCCACAATATCTTTTAACAAATTTTTTCTTTTAGAAAATATTGTAGACACTAAATCCGCGCCGTCATCCATTGTAATTTGGGGTTTTGCGTCTAGCACGGTATTTATGTGTTTGTAATAAGTTTTATTGTCTTCGCCTTTTATGGCAAAGGTAGGTATAGCGTGATGTTTTACAAGGCTTGCGGCAACATCGTCTTGAGTTGAAAGCGGGTTAGAAGCGCAAAGGTAAACGTCCGCACCGCCGGCTTTTAAAGCTATGGCAAGGTTTGCGGTTTCAGTGGTAACGTGCAGGCAAGCCGCAATGCGTACGCCTTTTAACGGTTTTTGTTTGGCAAAACGTTGTTTAATTTGGGCAAGCACCGGCATTTCTTTTGCCGCCCATTCTATTTTTTCAGCGCCCATGGGCGCTAACTTAATATCTTTTATATCGTATTTCATTATTTTATACCTGCCGCTTTTTTAATATCGCCCGCCTTATTTGTTTGCTCCCAGCTAAACTCTTTACCGCTTCTTCCAAAGTGCCCGTAAGCGGCGGTTTTTGCAAAACGGGGCTGGCGCAATTGTAAGTAATCTATTATACCTTTTGGCGTAAGCGGAAATAATTTACGCACTATCGGCTCAAGTTGGCAATCTGTAATTTTGCCCGTACCGTGAGTGTCTATCATTATTGAAACGGGCTCTGCAACGCCTATGGCATAAGCAAGCTGAACTGTGCATTTGTCTGCAATACCCGAAGCAACGATATTTTTTGCTATGTGGCGCGCCATATAGCAGGCTGACCTGTCTACCTTTGTAGAGTCTTTACCGCTAAACGCACCGCCGCCGTGGGCTGCCATGCCGCCGTAAGTGTCTACAATCAACTTTCTGCCCGTAAGCCCGGTATCGCCCTGAGGGCCGCCGACAACAAATTTACCGGTAGGGTTAACATAAATTTTTGTTTTTGAGTCTGCCCATTTTCCTATCACGGGCTTAATAATTTTTTCTATTATTTCTTTACGGGATTTTTCGGTAATTTTTTTGCCTGTTTTATCCAAAATTTCTTCGGTGTGCTGGGTTGAAAGTACAACAGCGTCTAACCGTTTGGGTTTGCCGTTTTCGTATTCTACGGTTATTTGGGTTTTACCGTCGGGGCCTAAATATTTTAAAATCCCTTTTTTTCTTACTTCGGTAAGTTTAATGGCAAGTTTATGCGCAAGCACTATAGGCAATGGCATAAGCTCGGGCGTTTCGCGGCAAGCATAACCTATCATAAGCCCTTGGTCGCCCGCGCCGCCGGTATCTACGCCTTGGGCAATGTCGGGAGATTGTTTGTTTATAGTGTCTAAAATAGCGCATGTAGAGGCGTCAAAGCCGTACTTTGCGTCGGTATAGCCGATGTTTTTTATGGCTTTTCTTATAATATCATGAGGCTTAATTGTTGCTGTTGTTGTAACCTCTCCGCCTACAACCAAAAGCCCCATCGAAATAAAAGTTTCACACGCTACGCGCGCTTTAGGGTCTTGGCGTAAAATTTCATCTAAAATACTGTCTGAAACAATATCGCACACCTTATCCGGGTGCCCTTCGGTCACCGACTCTGAGGTGAACATAAATCTTTTTACTTTAGAACTTTTCATAAAATCTCCGTTGATTATTCTTAATTTTTTACCTGTTAGACATCATTACTGAATCAAAAAGGCGTATGCCGCCTGCTACTACTTCGTTATAACCTATTATGGAATTTTCAAGATGTGTTTTTTCGCCTATAACAGCGCCATCCCAAACTGTAGTTTTAGTAAGTACCGCACCCTTTTTTACTGTTACATTATTTCCTATTACGCAGTAAGGTTTTATCGTAACGCCGCTTTCTATGGTACAGTTTTCACCTATAATACAAGGAGCTTTGATACGCGCCGCAGGGCTTATGCGCGATGTTTTGTGCGCCCAAACGCCGCGCTTTATCTGCACGCCGTCTATTTGTGTTTTTACTTTTTTGCCCAACGCCGCACAAATACCTTCTTTGTATTCTTTTAAGTTGCCTATATCTGTCCAGTAATCACCCATCTCATAGCCGTAAACGGGAAGATTTTTACGCAAGAGTAACGGAAGCAGGTTTGCGCCAAAATCGTGAAATTTATTTTTTGGTATATAGTTAAAAATTTCGGGCTCAAAAACATAAATTCCCGTATTAACCGTGTTTGAAAAAACACTTTCCCACGAGGGTTTTTCAACAAATTTTGTTATGCGCCCCTGCGAGCACGTTATACCTACGCCATAATCAAAACATGCGTCTACTTTTTTTAAAACTACCGTTGCCAAAGCTTTCTTTTTTTTGTGAAAGTTTACAAGTTTTTTTAAATTAATGCCCGAAAGCCCGTCTCCCGACATTACTATAAAGGTATTATCAAAAAAACTTTCATTTTTTTTAATGGCTCCTGCAGTGCCGAGCAACTTTTTTTCTATCGAATATGAAAGCTCCACATTTTTAAAAGACGAACCAAAGTAATTTTTTATAACATCCGGCCTGTAGTGAAGGTTTAGCATGATGTCTGTAATGCCGGAAGCCTGCATGTTTGAAATTATATGCCACAACGCCGGTTTATTTAAAATAGGCACCATTGGCTTAGGCAAATGATACGTAAGCGGCTTTAAGCGGTTACCCACGCCTGCCGCTAAAATAAATGCTTTCACCTTACTCCTCTAATATTTCCAATTATCGATTCGCCTAAAATAAAAACGCCGCTTACGGCAACATCACCCATAAAAGCATTGTCCGACACTTCTTGCGCCGCACGCGAACTTAGCGCTTGCCCGCCAAGCGAACCCCTTGCCAAAACAAAACAGCCCGATATCCAAAAAACCATAATGACAAGTGCCGCAAATTTATTTAAAGAACTCCTAAAAGCGCGTTTTTCTTGAAATATTAAAACTTTTCTTGCCGTGGCAAACACCGCCCAAAATATTATAGCCCCTAGCAACGGCGCCAAAAACACATTAAAATTGTTAATCACAGCCGAGTGTAATTCGTTCCAATCGCTTAAATGTTTTTGGTACTTAGCATAAACAAAAAAATTCGCAAATGTCAGCGATAAAGCCGAACCGACCAAGAGCGTATAATAGTATTTTAAAAACCTGACGCCCAACAAAAAAATATCTAACAAATTTACAAAAATAAGAAGCGCCACCACACACACAACCGGAATGTTTATATAGCCTAATACGGAAATATCATAACGCATTCCAAGGGCAAAAACTCTTGCTATGCCTGCATCAGCAAAACCCACATCGCCGCCAAAATAGAAAAAAAACGCCGCGCGAAACAAAGTCATCGCGACAAGAAATGTTAAATTAAGCGCGGCTATTTTAAAAATTAATTTCCATACAAACGAATTGTCAAGTTTTAACATAATTTTTAATGTTTTACCAATGGCAATCCTTTAAGGCGTTTGCGTCGTAGACTGCCAAAGAACCTTCGTTATTTTTTTTCAGATGTTTTAGATTTTTCTGCTTTCACTTCAGGGGCAGAAACCTGGGTACCAAAAGCCTTGGCGCGCACAAGAGTTTCTATTTCACCCGCTATATCAGGATTATCGTGCAAATATTGCTTTGCGTTTTCCCTGCCTTGTCCTAAGCGCTCGCCTTTATAAGAAAAAAACGCGCCGGACTTTTCAACTATACCGTCTGCAACGCCCATATCAAGCAAATAGCCCGCCTTATCTATGCCAACACCGAAGGTTATGTCAAACTCTGCTTGTTTAAACGGGCTTGCCACTTTATTTTTTACCACTTTTACGCGCACTCTGTTGCCTACAATTTCATCTCCCCTTTTTACGCTTTCTATCCTGCGTATGTCAAGACGCACGGAAGAATAAAACTTTAAAGCCAGCCCCCCGGGTGTTGTTTCAGGGCTTCCCCACATAACGCCGATTTTTTGACGCAATTGGTTGATAAATACTATAGAAGTTTTAGATTTTGATATTGTTGAGGTAAGCTTTCTTAAAGCCTGACTCATAAGGCGGGCTTGAAGCCCTACAAAAGCGTCGCCCATTTCGCCTTCAATTTCTGCGCGCGGCACGAGCGCTGCAACAGAGTCTACGATAATAATATCAACTGCGCCGGAACGTACCAGCTTATCGGCAATTTCAAGTCCCTGCTCGCCCGAATCGGGCTGGGAAATAAGCAAATTGTCTATATCTACGCCAAGTTTTGCGGCGTATTCGGGGTCCATAGCATGTTCAGCGTCTATATACGCGGCAGTGCCGCCTTGGGCTTGGTTTTGTGCAACCATGCAAAGGGCAAGAGTAGTTTTTCCGGAAGCCTCTGGCCCGTAAATTTCAATAATTCTGCCGCGGGGTATGCCGCCTACACCTATTGCAATATCTAAAGGAAGAGCGCCCGTCGGGATTACTTCAATATTGGTTTTGGCGTGCTTTTCGCCAAGGCGCATAATGGCTTCTTTGCCAAAATCTTTTTCTATTTGGCTTAAGGCAAGTTCTAAGGCTTTTGTTTTGTCACCGCCGGTATTAACAACTTTTTTGTCGTTCTTTGCTTCTTTTGCCATTGTGGTGCTCCCTATGTTTTTTATATTCTTATAATTTTTTTAGACGACTTACCCTTAAAAGCATTGCGTGAGTCTACAATTACTTTTGCGTCTTTAAGTATTTTAGCGTAGTCAATATCCGTATGGTTTGTAACAACTACAACGCTATCATAACTTTTAACATTTTCAAGGGTTTTGATACTTGTTAATTTTTGAGCGCAAATTTTAAAACTTTTTACAAACGGATCTATGTAGGAAATTTTTGCGCCCTTTTCAATAAGCATGCTTATAATGTCAAGGGCGGGCGATTCGCGCACGTCGTCTACATCTTTTTTGTATGCCACGCCCACTACTAAAATTTTAGAACCCCAAACGCTTTTTGACTGCATATTTAAAGAGTCTATAATTTTTGAAACAACATATTCCGGCATTTTAGAGTTTATTTCGCTTGCAAGCTCTACAAAGCGCGCATAAAAATTCAGGGTTTTAAGTTTCCACGACAAATAGTGGGGGTCTAACGGTATGCAATGCCCCCCGATACCCGGCCCCGGATAAAAAGGCATAAAGCCAAAAGGTTTTGTGGCGGCGGCGTCTATAATTTCCCAAACATTAAGATTTAACTTATTGCACATAAACGCCACTTCGTTGACAAGCGCAATATTTACCGCGCGGAAAGTGTTTTCTAAAAGCTTTGTCATTTCGGCGGCGTCCGCGCTTGAAACAGCATGAACATTGGTAAATGAGCCATAAACAGCAGAGCCAAGCTTAGTGCAGTTTTGCGTTACCCCGCCTATAACTTTAGACATATTTTTAACGGTAAATTTTTTATTGGCAGGGTCTATACGTTCAGGCGAAAACGCTAAAAAGAAGTCTTTACCGCATTTAAATTTTGAGTTTTCTTCAAGCATAGGCATAACAAGTTCGCGCGTGGTGCCGGGATAAGTTGTAGACTCAAGTATTATCAACTGCCCTGCTTTTAATGTTGCTTTAACGTTTTTGGCGGCTTGTATAATGTAGGAAACGTCTGGGTCTTTAGATTTTCTTAAGGGCGTTGGAACGCAAATAATTATAATGTCGGATTTTGAGAGTTTTTTAAAGTCCGTGCAGGCGCTTAAGTTGCCTGCTTTTACAACTTTTGAAAGTTCAGCGCTTGAAATATCGCCGATATAAGATTTTCCTTTGTTTACGGAGTTAACTTTTTCGCCGTCTACCTCTAACCCTAAAACTTTAAAACCGACATTTGCGAGTTCTACCGCCAAAGGCAGCCCGACGTAACCCAACCCTATTACGCTTATATGAGCAGTATTATTTTTAATTTTTGATAAGAGTTTTTCGTACACTTTTTGCCCTCGCTATAATCACAATTTAACATTCTTAAACCAAGGGTCATTGCCCCTTTTTAATATTGCTACGTTCCCTTGCGCCTGATACATTTTAAAGCAATTTACAGTTTAACGTCCCTGAACCATTTATAATTTTCTTTGTACCAGCTTACGCTAAGTTTTATACCCTCGTCGAGGCTAACCGTAGGTTTCCATTTTAAAATTTTAGACGCTTTTGAAATATCCGCCCAAGTGGCGGTAATATCTGCCTTATGAAACGCTAAGCGTTTATATTTTGCTTTTTTGCCAAGATATTTTTCTATAAGGTTTATGGCGTGCATTAGCTTATAGGGCTTGTTTCCGCCAAGGTTTACAACCTCAAAACCGGTTTTGGCGTATGCGGCTTTTATTGTGCCTTTTGCTATATCGTCTACATAAGTAAAATCTCTGCTTTGAGAGCCGTCTCCGAAAAGTTCAATCGGCGTACCCTCGTCTATCCACTTGATAAAACGTATAATGCTCATGTCGGGGCGCCCTGCAGGCCCGTAAACCGTAAAATAGCGAAGTACCGTAATATCTATACCGTAAAGGTAGTGATAGCTGTAACACATGGCTTCTGCGCCTTTTTTACTTGCGGCATATGGCGAAATGGGCGTGTTTACGGGCAAGCTTTCGCTAAAAGGCATTTTTTGCCCCGCATACAACGACGATGTAGACGCCAAAACAAACTTTTTAACTTTTTGCGCGCGCGCCATTTCCAGCAGGTTTAATGTTCCCGTGGTATTTGTAGAAACATATACAAACGGATTTTCCATGCTGTAGCGCACGCCCGCGCGGGCGGCAAGATTTATTATGCAATTTATTTTATGCTTAGCAAATATTTTTTCAAGCGAGTTTATATTTTCAATATCTGCTTTGTAAAAAGTAAAGTTTTTATGCTTTTTTAATGCTTTTAGGCGGTGATTTTTTATTCTCACATCATAGTAATCATTTAAGTTGTCTATAGCTACAACTTTTTCACCGTTTTCAAGTAAAAATCCGGCGGTTTTTGCGCCTATAAAACCCGCCGCGCCCGTTAACATTATCGCCATGAAATTCCCCTTAAAATATTACCTTAGATTATATAACAATCACGCTATATTTGTAAAGGAAATACGAGCATATAAAAGAACGCGGCGCTTGTCTTTTAAAAGGCAAGCGCCGCGTTAATGCAAGAAGCAAAAAAAATTTAATTATCTTCTAAAAATGCGGTAGTCAATATTTTCTCTGTCAAAGCCCAATGGGTCAAACGCGCCAAACGCAAGCATGCGCCATCCGGTTGAAGAAGAAGACGCAACCCATTGCCCGCCACGCCCGCGAGGTATTTCCCAAGCGTCTGCAAAAGTTGTAAATATTTGCCTTTCTCTGGGGTTTTTGGAAGTATAAGGAAGAGCATTATGTTGCATGCCTATAGTGGCCGCGGCGCGAAATATTTGGTCGTTTAGAAATACTGAATACTCTCTGAAGCGTTCAGCATTGTATTCGTCGCCAATGCTGCGCGCCCAACGCGACATAACTTGCGCGGCTACAGAATGAAACCCTGTGCCCTCAAACCATACAAGCACATAATTTCTGCGCCTGCCGGCAAAATTTGTAAAGTCAAATCCGTAAATTCTTTCGCCCTCGATAATATCTGCAACAAAAAAGTGCTCATTTGCAAAATCCATCATATGAATAGGGCAAACGCCAAGTTCTACAAGGCGTTGGGGAGTCATGGCGGGTATTGTCCAAGAAACAACGTCTAAAGCGTCTGTAGTGTCTAGCCCAAACTCATTAACGCCTACGTTAAAAGCGCCTTTCTCGGCGCACCAAACAATTTCCATCATCCAACGCTCTATAGCGTGCATATCTGCTTCTATTTTTGCCAGCCCGAAGTTTCTGTCATTCATAATCCTGCGAACATTAGCAGAGGGGTTGGCGTAAAGATATAATTCTCTAAGCATTTTCAGTAAAGCATAATGGTCTACAACGTTTTCGGTTGAAAAAGTTATAGTCCAGTCAGGGGGAGACCACCCGAAACCCATACTGGAAGCCCCTAAAGAGCCGTCGGGAAATACATGGCGCGTAAGGTTACTTGACCAAATGGCAATATCTACGGCAAATTGCAAAAATTCTGTTCTGCCGGTTATGGCAGTATACTGTAATGCCGCAACACCCATCCAGGTGTTTGGGCCTAAATGCATTCTGTCGCCGTCCATACCGGCGGGTATGCCGGTTCTTGTGGGGGCTCTGTCGGTACGATAAGCGTTAAAAAGCCCTTTTCTGCCGCCTTTTAGGGTGTTAAACTCTCTGCGGTAAACTCTTAAAAGATTTGCGGCTCTTCTGGGTTGTCCAGCAACAAGGTAAGCAAGCGCGGCTATGGCGCCGTCATAAGTGAACGATTCTAAATCTAACTTGCCGCGGTTGCCTAAAATAAAAGTGCGGCTGCGTAAGTCAAACCTTAAGTTAGAAGTTCCCCTGAAACTTTCTATAAGACCGTTAACTTCAGACGTTTGCCTGTTAAAAAAGTTTACGGTATCTACCTGTGTTTGGCGGAAATTTTGGTTTACTTCGGGGCTTGAAAATTTTTCGCGGTGCGCTCTGTTTACTAAGTCAAAAGCAAATGCATTAGCAAAAAATATCAAACAAAGCGGCAGTGCAATTAAAGTTTTTTTCATAATGCTGATATACTAGTTGGAAAAGAATATATTGTCAATACGTATTCTGGCGCCGTTAGCGGCATTAGTATTAGAAAATACCATAACAAACCCTGCAGAAACATTATCTCTGGCGCCTAGAGCCGTGCCTGTAGAGCCGGCGGCAAACGGGAATGTAAATTGACGCCAAGACCCAAGCGGAAAGTCATTGGGAGGTATGGCAGTATTGCCCGGCGAAGCCGCGCTACTTGGCGCGCCACCTAACCAAAATTTATCTACGGGAGCGCCGCCCGAATCGTTGTTTTGGAAAAGTATAAAATACGGCGCGTTGGGACCGCTTACACGCTGAGCCGAAAAGCTTACCGTTTGATACATTGTAAGATTTTGGGGGGAAGCAAATGCAAAAGCTATTGCTGACCAGCCCTGACCGTTGTTATTGGTAAGGGTAAAATCTATACCGGTAGCAGCGTTTTGTTCAAACTCTATAGGGTCGCCTTCTGCCCATACCAGCAAACTAACACCATGACCAAGCCCTTGAGCATCTAACAGCGCCCTTGTGGGTGTAAAGGAGATAACTTGTATAGGGGTAGATGAAAAACCCGTACCACCGCCCGAATACGCGAACCTTGCCGTAACATTATCTGTTGCCGACCAAGGCGGCGTGGTATAAGTAGTTGTATTACCAATTCTTGTAGAAAAGGTTGAGCCGGGCGCGGTTGCATGCCATGTAGGCACAAGGCTGAGGTCCGGAATACCGTTGACCAAAACCTGCCCTACAAAGTCTATTGTGGTGCCAACATACACCATTTGGTTTGTAGTAGGCGACGTTATTTGTACTGTATAGGTTGCTGACGGGTCTAAAACTACAATCTGGGTCGTTGTTGAAACACCGCCTGCCGTTGCGGTAACAAAACCGGCACTGGGCGTACCGTCTGATTGAAAAAATATTGTTTGCCCTGTAGTGTCGCTAAGGGTGCCCATAAGGCTAGAATCTATTCTCCAGTTTACAGTTAAGTCTTCCATGCCAAGGTGCGTATTTCGCATTATGGCGGTAAGAGGCAAAGGAATACTCGGGTCTACAACAACAGGATTCGGAGGGTCTATTTGTATGCTGAATCTATCATTTCTCAGCCTGTTTCTTCTGTTAGGAGTACATGCCGCAATAGCTCCAAAAAAAACAAAACAGCCCAAAATTATAGCAAATGTTTTGAGTATGGTGCCCGCTTTGGGCATAATGCCAGTTTTATTTATTTTCATAGCAAAAAACCTCGCTAGTTAAAAACAATTTCGTCTAAGTAAACTACGGCGCCTTCCGGGTTTGCCGCGCGTGTAAACGTTAAAGCAAAGGCGCCTATAATGTTGCTTAAGTCCGCGCCTGTTAAATCTATTGTATACTGTGTCCACCGTCTTGAAAGTTCTATGGGGCCTATAGAGCGCATGTCAGAATCTTGAACTTCCCCGCCGCTTATGCCGCCTACTTTAAAGTTGTTTATAACTTCGCCGCCGTATTGTCCCCTTGCCCAAAAAGTTAAACTTGTTGCGCCGGTTAAGTTGTATCCGCTACCGCGGTTACCCCAATTGTTTGCCGGATACTGCCAATATATACCTGCCCATGCCACGCCGTCATTTGTGGGGTTATAAGCAACCTTTATAGACGACCTACCTGAGCGCACAAAGTTTCTATTGTTTTGCTCCAGCCTTAAAGCGCGTATGTCACCCATATGGCCGGACGGAAAAAAGTTGTTAGCACTGTCGCCTTCGTCGCGGTAAATATAAAACCTTTCACGTCCCCAAACAAACTCTGTCTCTTCAAAGGGGTCTGTCTCTTGAGTAAACCCTACTTCTTGAGAGGGTTCTGCCCTTGTAGCTTGGACAATCCCTTGGGTGAGTTCAAGCCTCTGAGAGGGCTCAACCCTTTGAGAAACTTCAGCCCGTTGAGGTTGAACCAAAGTTGGCGTCACAACCACAGCTTGTGCAACTTTAATCTGCTTGGCCGGCTCTGTCGCGCAAGTTTCTGCAAGTATCTCGCACAGCCATCTGCCCTTAGTTTGTTCTTCTACTCCAGACTCCCGCCGTGCGAGTCTGGCATTTGCGGCTAAACTTCTGCCTATTGTAAGGTTATGGTCTTTACCTTGATTTTTAAAGTACATCACAGCGCACAGCATTACAAAAACAGTCAATAGCAGAATGGTAAGTTTATTATTATTGTTTCTCACTTTTCTATATATTAAACTTTCTGCCGTATCTTATACCGGCTTGACGCATACGCGGGTCATAATATATGTTAAACACATAACTCCTGCGGGGAACTATCCTGCGCGCAGTAAAGTAAGCGTCTGCAACGGCATAAATATAAGAAGCAATGGCAACAAACGTAAAAGCCTGTGAAGTACTACGGTGGCGCCTGTAATCGTTAAAAAGCGGACCGCCCGCTATTCCTAACCTTTCGTACTGCCTGAAACTTCTTTGGGCTTGTGAGTTAAAATAAAAAGCCCCTATAGCAGTCAGCAAAAACACGCCAAAAACCACATTGCCTTTTGCGCGTTGCTCGTTAAAGTACTGCCCCCAGCCGGGTATCAACGCAGACCTTATGGCCGCATTAGTGGGTGTGTGTTCGTCAAGGTCTGCACGGACAAGAAACGCATGAGCCTTGCCGTTAGACAATAGCAGTAAACACAAAACCAAAGCTAAAATTTTTATTTTCATTACCTTATTAACCTTATGTTTGCCAAGTATATAGTACCGCCATTAGACTGTACTGCCGATAACGTGTTTCTAAGTGTAAAAACTACAACGTATTCAACGTTTGTCATAACGTTAGGATCCCATGCGGTAAGATCTATATGGAATTCCTGCCAAGAGTTTGTTACCTCCGTGCTGTCAAGAGTTCTAAAAGGTCTCAAGCCTTGCGGCAGGGCTGTGTTTCCTGTTTCAACTATAAGCTCTACGCCGGCTCTAAGCACGCCGCGCACATAAAAGCTAAGCCTTGTATAACCGCCAGGCCTGTAATCGTAACCCGGAGTGCCGCCGCCCGGCGGAGGAGGAGCTTCAAAGCCCCAACCTACCCAGTCTGTCTGCGCGGGCTGTTGCAAAGAACCGTCATGAAGATATACATTGCTTGGACCGCCTGTCCAGTCAAACAATATTGAAGGGAGGTTTCCAAATCGCGGCCCGCCGCCAATTGCAAATCTGCCCGAACCAGCGCCATCTGCCCAGTTGGTAAACCTTGTGGCGTCTAAACGGCCGCGTGTACGTATAGCGTCGGTATAAATAGGCCAAACATCGCCCCATTCGGGCGTACCGTAAGTACTTGGGCTTAAAAGTCTGCCTAAAGGGAACCTGTCGCAAGCCCCTAAAACAAAAAACATAGCCACAAAAAGCAATGCGCAAAGTTTTTTCATTTTGTTATTCATATCTTATCTCATCTAAAAAGATAACCGCACCTTGGGGGTTATCTCTTCTTGAAAGCACAATGCAAAAACCACCGGCTATACGGCTTAAATTACGGCCCCTTAAAGGTATGCGGTACTGACGCCATTCCCTTGTAAGGCGTATATTTCTTATAAATGCTACGTCTGAGTCAGGAAACGCGCCGCTAAGCCCGCCTATCCTTACTTCAGAAATGCGTTCGTTTCCGGTTGCGCCACGCGCCCAAAAAACAAGATACTGCGCGCCGGTAAGGTCTAGCCCGCCTGCCATATCGCCCCAGTTATTAGCCGGATT
>WQVR01000003.1 GCA_009785775.1 Candidatus Proendomicrobium guianensium | reverse complement strand
TGGCTGTTAAAAAATCACTTTTTGCATTATTACAAATACGGCAGGCTAGTACAATATTATCAACATCGGTTTCGTTATTATTAACTATATGCTCTATTTCCAGTGTTAATCCCTTGTTTCTTCTTTCCTTTATCAGGTCTCTAAAATGTTTATCCAAATATTCCTCTAAAACACCGCAATAACAACATTGTAGTTTTGACTTTATTACGAATTCAGCAAAAGCATTTTCATTTTCAATTTCAACTTCGCAAGCTACAGCCCCTTTCCACCTACCATATAAATTATAGTAAAAATCTAAAACTGAAAATTTACCAAATTTTTCTTGATGCTTTATAGCATTAAATAATTCTTTATATCTTTCATCAGTAATTTTCATTTCACCACATATATCTTTAACAACACCGTATTGCATAAAGTATAACCAAAAAAATTCTGCTAACTGTTTGTCTAGTTTGTGTCTGTTTATCAAAAAATTAATAAATTCATTCCGCATTATAGTATCCCCCTATGTCATTCAAAAGTATTTAATATCTTTTGGGTTGTTTGTGTCAACAAGCAACCCTATTGTATACAATAGGGTAAAAGCCTGTTGTACAACAGAATCTTTGTTTTTTGATAAAAAAGTTAAAAAGATGTAAAATTAATGCTTAATGGAAAAGAAATATAATATTATCATCGTCGGGGCGGGGCATGCGGGTTGTGAAGCCGCGCTTACCGGCGCAAAAATGGGATTAAGCATAATACTTGTTACGCTTAATAAAAACTTTATAGCGTCACTGCCTTGCAACCCCGCAATAGGCGGCATTGCTAAAGGTCAAATTGTGCGCGAAATAGACGCACTTGGCGGGCAAATGGCGAAAGCTGCAGACACTGCCGGCATACAATTTAAAATACTTAATGCTTCACGCGGGGCGGCAGTACGCTCTCCCCGCGCGCAGTGCGACAAATACGTTTATTCAAATACAATGCGCCAAGCATTAGAAAATACGCAAAATATTACAATACATGAAGCTGAAGCCGAAAGCTTAATAATAAATAATCAATGCGCCCAAGGCATTATAGTTTCGGGCGGCGAGAAAATTTTTGCAGACGCTGTAATTATTACTTCAGGTACATTTTTAAACGGTAAAATTTTTATAGGCAAGCAAAATTTTTACGGCGGACGAAACGGAGAAACCGCCAGCATAAAGCTATCTGCTTCTTTAAGTAATGCCGGACTTGAAGTAAAGCGCTTTAAAACTTCTACCCCGCCAAGAATTAACGCTAAAACCATAGATTATTCTAAAATGGAAATTCAACCCGGAGATAACCCGCCCACACCTTTTTCACATTTTACTGAGGTTAAAACATGGCAAGCGCAAAAAAAACAGGTGCCTTGCTGGCTTACTTATACAAACCAAACCACGCATAGTATAATAAGAGATTATTTAGAAGAGTCCAGCCTTTACATTTCAGATTCTAAAGGGCCACGCTACTGCCCGTCTATAGAAGACAAACTTATTTCTTATCCTGATAGAACCCGCCACCACATTTTTGCAGAACCCGAAAGCCTTTCTACCGACGAAGTTTACTTAAACGGCCTTTACACGGGCGTGCCCGAAGCCGCGCAGCAAAAACTTATAAACTCTATTTCAGGCTTTGAAAACGCAAAAATTATACATTACGGATATGCCATAGAGTACGACTATTTCCCCCCCACACAACTAAAAAACACGCTTGAAACAAAGACAATAGAAAACCTTTATCTTGCCGGTCAAATTAACGGCACAACAGGGTATGAGGAAGCCGCCGCGCTCGGGCTTATGGCAGGCATTAATGCCGCCCTTAAAATTTCAAACAAAGAGCCTTTGGCTCTAAACAGGGATAATACTTACATAGGCGTGCTTATAGATGATATTATAATTAAAGGCGTAGACGAGCCCTACAGAATGTTTACTTCCCGCGCGCAAAACCGCTTGTCAATCCGCGCAGACAATGCAGACTTGCGCATGCTTGAAACAGGGTTTAATATAGGACTTATAGATAAAACCATTTTTGAAAAATTTTCATTATACAAAAAGTCCTTGCAGGACTTGCAAAACACTCCCGCAGACGCTGAGCTTTCACCATGGAGTATTGATAAAATAGAAGAAGAACGCGCTATTATAAAAAAATATGCGGGTTATATTAACCTGCAAGAAAAGCTTTCCCAAAAAGTTCAAAAAAATGAAAACCGCCGCATACCTGAAGGCTTTGACTTTAACTTAATAAAATCCCTCTCTTCAGAAACCAAAGAAAAGCTTTTTAAAATTTTACCCCAAACACTCGGAGAAGCTTCGCGTATTTCAGGCGTTGCCCCGTCTGACATTGCCATACTTACAATATACCTTGAAAAAATGAGGAGAGAGCAAAATGGACAGTAAAAAACTTTCGCTGTATTATTTCTCGGGTACGGGAAATACTTATCTTGCCGCGCAAAAAATTGCCGAAGTTTTTAATAAAAATGACTATGTCTCAACTGTTGAGCCTATAGAAAAAGCCGACGCCAAAACTATAAATTTAAACGCTACCATAGGCATTGGCTTTCCTATAGCCGGATGGAACACCTATCCGATTGTCACAAAGTTTTTGCAAGACATGCCCGAAGGCAAAGGGACACAAGTTTTTTTGTTTTCAACAATGTGCGATTCTGCGGCAAAAGCCACGGCGGAACTGGCAAACACTTTAAAACATAAAGGCTACAATGTTTTATCGGCGCGCGAGTTTAAAATGCCAAACAATATGCTTTTAATTCAGGCAGACGCAAAAAACAAAGCGAAGCTCGAAAAAGGCTTGTCAGATATTGAAAGTTTTGCGGAAAGTATTTTAAGCGGCAATATGCTTCCAGAGAAATCTTGCGCTATATCAAAAATTTCTTTTAAGATAACAAATTTTGCGTGGAAACTTTTGATGAAAAGTTTTTTTCAAAAAATTTTAAGGTTTAAGCTAAAAGAAAAAGTTTGCTCTAAGTGTAAGCTTTGCGCAAAAATTTGCCCCACACAAAATATTATTTTAAACTCTGACGGCTTTCCAAAGTGGGAACTAACTTGCGTTTTTTGTTTGCGTTGTGTTTCTTATTGCCCCCAAAACGCCGTAAAGTTTTTTATACTAGGCTCTAAAACATATAAAGCCCTAACGCCCGAGGAGGCAAACAAATGTTTCAAACCGAATTTTTAGGTTTTGTAGCAGGAACTCTCACGACGCTTGCGTTTGTGCCGCAGGTTTTAAAAACGTATCGCACAAAATCGGCGCGCGACGTTTCAATGGCGATGTTTGTAATATTTACTTGCGGCGTATTTATGTGGCTGACCTTTGGATTTGTGCAGGGTATAATGTCTGTTTTTATAACCAACCTGATAGTTTTTTTCTTAAGCCTTTTACAAATTATTTTAAAAATTAAATATGACAAAATTGAAAATCAGCAGAAACAAAAAACACAAGCTTAAGCGCGGCAAAATGTAAGTTTACAAAAACGCTAAACAAAAACTCTTGCATTTCTTTTACTTTTTGAATACAATTGTATTGTGAATTTATGCGGCGCAAAATATGCCTTAAGTGTGTTTCCTTAAAAGGCAAAAACAAGGAGTCTAAAATGGCCTGTTGCACAAAAAAAACAGCAAAAAAAGCGGTGAAAAAAGTTGTAAAGAAAAAAGCCGTAGCAAAAAAAACCGTTAAAAAAGCTGTAAAGAAAGGTGCAAAAAAAGCCCCTGTCGCCAAGAAAACCGTAAAAAAAGCAGCCCCAAAAAAAACCGTTAAAAAAGTTGCAAAAAAACCGGCTGCTAAAAAAAAGAAATAACCTTTTCTAAATAAAAACCGCCGCCTTGAAAATTTTCGAGGCGGCGGTTTTTATTTAAGCATAATTATTTTTTAAAGCAAGTTTTCAAAAACCTTTACCGCCTCAACAGGATCTTTAGCATACCCGTCAGCGCCGATTTCACCTGCAAACTTTTCAGTTACGGGCGCACCGCCCACAACAACCTTAATATTCAAATTTTCAAACCGAATTTTTTTTATAACTTCTTCCATTTGAGGCATTGTGGTAGTCATAAGCGCAGACAAACCTATTAAAGAAATATTTTCCTGCCTTGCTTTATTTACAATTTCATCTGCATCGATATTTTTACCTAAATCTATAATTTCAAAACCATAACTTTCCATAACAGCCGCAACTATATTTTTGCCTATATCGTGCATATCTCCCTTAACTGTTGCCATTACAACTCTTTTGCCAGAACCAGACGCGTTATCTTTTTTATCTTTAATATATTCAAATGCCTCGCGCGCGGCGTCTGAAGCAAGTATAACCTGAGGCAAAAAATATTGGCGTAAGTTAAATTTTTCGCCGGCTTCATTTAAAGCTTCTAAAATTATTTTTGAAATGGAAGCCGTGTCAAAATTTTGTTTTTTTAGTTCTGCCGTAAGATTTTTTATATTGTCTTTTGTGCCGTGTAATACGCATTGGTACAACTTTTCTGTCGCACTTAAGCTATCTACGGATTCCTTTTTGACGACACCTGCCGTATGCGCAAACGCTTCTATATATTTTTTTGCGCCAATGTCGCGGCCTTCTAAAAGGCCTAGCGCCCGCGGGTCAACTTTAGACCAATCTTCAAAGGGGTTTACTATAGCAAAATCCAAACCCGCCGAAGCCGCCATATTAAAAAAAGCGGCATTAAGTATTTGGCGCGCAGGAAGCCCGAATGAAATATTAGAAACGCCAAGCACGGTTTTACATTCAGGGTAAAGGTCTTTCGACTTTTTTAATGCCGCCAGAGTTTCCCCGGCGCCTTGAGGTTCGGCGCTTGCGGCAAGCGTTAAATAGTCGAAAATTATATTTTCTCTGGGCACGCCGTAATTATCTGCGTACTCTAATATTTTTTTTGCTATATCTAAACGTTTTGCGGCTGTTTTTGGTATGCCGTCTTCGTCTGTGGTTAAAGCTATCAACGCGGCTCCGTATTTTTTTGCTATGGGAAGTATTGCTTCTAACTTTTCTTTTTCGCCATTAACCGAATTTATTATAGGCCGCCCCGCACAGTTTCTAACGGCGGCTTCAAGGGCTTGCGCAGAAGTTGAGTCTACGCATAAAGGAACATCTACAATTTCCTGAACTTCACTGGCAGCCCTGCCAAGCATTGCGGTTTCGTCAATGGCGCTTAGCCCCATATTAATATCTAAAATAGCCGCGCCTGATGAAACTTGTTTTCTTGCTTCGTCTTTAACAATTGCAAAGCTGCCTTCTAAAAGTTCGGCTTGTAATTTTTTTTTACCGGTAGGGTTAATGCGCTCGCCTATTAAAATGGGCTTTTTAAGCTTTTCAACATCAATGGCATTCATACGGCTTGAAAGAAAAAACTTTTTTACCGCGCCGCGTTTTACGGGACTTGCGTTTTTAAGTTCATCTGAAAGCGCTTTTATAAATTTAGGAGTTGTCCCGCAACAACCGCCAAGCATATTTATGCCTGCTTTGTATGCCTCTAGCGAGTACTTCACAAATTCTTCGATAGTGCCCGGGAAAACGGTTTGTTTATTAATAAGCACGGGCATACCGGCATTGGGTTTAAAAGATATTGGCAAATTAGTGCATAAGGCTAGGCGCTCGGCTATTTTTAAAAGTTCTTGGGGACCCACAGAACAGTTTAAACCTACGGCATTTGCCCCAAGGCTTTCCGCCATTGCTACAAAACTTTCTATCGAAGTTCCCGTAACGGTTGTACCGTCTTGCGTAAAAGTCATTTGCGCCACTATAGGCAAGCCAGAGGCGGCACGCGAAGCAAGTATAGCGGCTTTTAATTCTTTAATATCTGCCATAGTTTCAATTACTATAATATCTGCGCCGTGACTAGAGAGAAGTTCGGCTTGAACATAAAACGCGTTATAAGCTTTTTCAAAAGAAACTTTACCAAGCGGTTCTATATAACTGCCGGTTGAAGAAATATCGCCGGCAACTATTATCCCTTGCGAATTTTCACATTCACGCGCAAGGCTTATACCGTTTTTTATTATTTCAGATATCGATTTTTCTAAACCATACTCTTTAAGTTTTAAAGGGTTAGCCCCAAAAGTATTTGCCAAAATTATATTAGCGCCGGCATTAATGTAAGACTGATACACATCTTTTATACGTTCGGGAAATTTTATGTTTAGTTCTTCCGGCGTTCTTACGCCCTCAAGATAATTTTTATTTTGAAGTTCGGTGCCTGTAGCGCCGTCCATTATAAGCACTTTTTTTGAAAGTATTTCTAAAAAATTTTTTATTTCCATATGTATTTATCCTTTTTCAATGCCAAGCGTTGCAGATATGGATTTTTCAGGCATCATCATAAACGATTCCGTAAGCCAAACGCCTATGTTTTCTGCGCCAAGCCAGCTTAAAAAATATTCTTGCGCTGACAAATCCCAGCCGGGATATCCCGGAGAAAAACGTTTTGTGGGCGAATTTCCAAGCGCGGTTTCAATTTTACAAATTGTTTCATAAGTGTAGCTTGCCATAGTTTCAACTGCAACAGAACCGCATGCGTCAAATGCTAAAGCGTCGAACACATTTTTTTCAGACAAGCACTCTGCCATTTTTTCAGATATTGCTTCGCCCGCCGTTACCAAAAAACCATACCCTTTAAACGACTTTTCAAAAAGCTTTGCGACAGTTTGGGAATATATCCTAAGCCCTGTGTCAAATATTACTAAGTCCCCGACAACTTGTGTGTTGCCGTAAGACACTGCTGTTTTAGGGTCAAGTATTTTTTCAGACAAATTTATAATATCTGCCACGCGGGTTTTAAGTTCTTCTGAAACTTCGGTGTTTAAGCGCTTGCCAAGCCTGGTAAAAACATCATCAAAAGAAAGTGAAATTTTATTTAAAGGTTTAAATTGTTTCATTTTGTAAAACATCGCCTTTTTTAAGTTTTTTGGGGTTTACTAAAGGAAATATTACCGTAAAATTTGTGCCCGAACCCAAAGCGCTTTCTACAAGTATATCTCCGCCATGCGCGCGCACCGCGCTGTAAACTATAGACAACCCAAGCCCCGTGCCTTTGCCGGCTTCTTTTGTGGTAAAAAACGGTTCAAATAACTTTGTCTGATTTTCTTTGGGAATTCCCACACCCGTATCTTTAAAAGATATTTTAATATTTTTACCTTCTTTATAAATTTCAAGCGTTAAAGCGCCGCCGTGCAATGACATGGCGTCGGCGGCGTTTATTATAATGTTTAAAAATGCCTGTTGAAGCTGTACAAAGCTACCCATTATATAATCTTCGCCTTTGAAGTTATAATTTTTTATAAGTTCTACCGAATTTTCTTTAAGCTTTCTTAAAACTATTTCTAAAGTTTTTTCTAAAACTTCCGTGACAGACGCTACTTCAAGCTTCATAACGCCGTCGCGTGAAAATTCAAGCATATTTGCCACAATTTTACGGCTTCTCTGGGCAGATTCTAAAATATTATTTACGGCATTGCCGGCGGGCGCGTCAAGTTTTTTATTTCGCGACAATACCTGCGCGTAACCCAAAATAACGCTTAACGGGTTGTTTAACTCGTGAGCAATGCCAGACACCAACTGTCCAAGCGAAGCAAACTTGCCTTGACGCTCTATGCCGGCAAGCATTATGTCACGCTCTTCTTGCATTTTGCGCTCAAGCGTAACGTCTAAAATAACGCCTATAATGCCGTCTGCCGAACCGTCTTGCTTTTTGTATGTAGACTTATAAACAATAACTTTTTTTGACGCGCCTTGGGCGCCTTGAGAAATTTCAACCTCATAAGATATTGGCGCGCCTGTTTTTAAAACTTTTTCATCTGTAGAAAAAATCATTTTTTTAAAAGACTTGTTAATATTTATAACATCCACATTTTTGCCCATGATATCTTGGGCGTCAACACCCAAAATTTCAGGAAATTTCTTATTAAAGCCGATAAAATTAAATTTTTCGTCTTTATAGTATACAGCTACGGGTATAGAGTCTATCAGCGTTTGCTGAAAAGCAACTGTATGGGCAAGTTCTGCCTCAAAAAGTTTTCGCTTACTTATATCTGTAGCAGTAATAATATAGCCAACCTGAGAGCCGGAGAGCGAGTATTCGCCTAAGATATCCATTAAAAGTATAATTTCTTTGGCGTCTTTGTTAAGGCAATGCGCCTCTTTTGAAATATTATTACTGTTTATTATATACTCTACAAATGAAATTTCACGCCCAAGCACTTTTGACGCGTTTTTCATTTTTTTTCTATCTTGGGCGCTTATGGCAAAAAGTTTAGATAAGTTAAAACTTCTAAATTCATTTTCATCGTAGCCAAAAATCGCCTCAGCGCCTGAGTTAAACGTTAAAATTTTGCCGTCCATATCTATTGAAATAATTGCCACCGATTTTGTGGAATCTAAAACAGCTTTTTGTTGCAATCCCAAAGCTATCAATTTACCGCCTTGTATAAGCATAATGTAGAAAAGCACTATTATAAAAAGTACCGCCATTAAAACAAGCAGCAATATAAACTTTAAAAATTTTACTTCTTCTAAAGAACTTAAATAAACAATTTTTAAATCAGTGCCGTATATTTCTTCGGTTATTACCTGAAAAAAACTGTCATTTAAAAATACTGCTTCGCCGCTTGAAAGCGTACCGCTTATATTGCCAAGTGTGCCCAATTGGCCTAAAGCGCCGTCATCTAAAATTACAATTTCACCGCCCGGCAAATACATGCGTCCTGCAAGGGTGTCTATAACAAAAATATTTTCATATCCGTCAAGCGTTTCAAGAACACTTTTTAAATTATCTTTAACAACCACAAAACCTTTCAAGTTAGCGTTTGAGTCCCTTACGGCAGTGGCTACATAATAACCTGACTCGCCGGTTTTAAGCCCTACTAAAAATGCTTCGCCTACACCCTCACTCAACGCGGCAGTAATATAATCGCGCGCCCAAACGTTCATACCAATAATTCCCGCTTCTCTGCCGTGCCGTGAAGCGCCTATGACGTCCCCTCTGGCGTTTACCAGATATATTATTGACACGTCAAAAATTTTGGCATATTGATTTAAAATGTATTTCAAATAATCTGTAACGCTCTCTCTTGTGCCTGCCTCAAGCGCTCCTGAAACAGAAGAAAGCTTAGACAACGAAAGCGAAATATTTTGGACATTTCTAAGCCTGTCTGAAATGTCATTTGAAACGTGCGCCATTACTGCGCTTCTGCTTTCAAAATCTATTTTCGTATAGCGGCGGGTTATATATTCCACCAATACAAAACCGCTAACAAGCACCAAAACGGTTATGGCAAACATCGGCGCGTTTTGCAAATACTTTGGAAGATATTTTTCTGTTTTTTGTTCTTGGAGGGAAATGTTTTGCGCTTCTTTATGCACGGTATTTGCATAAAATAAAAATGCCGCGCCCAGTAACAGGTCAAAAAAGCTTTGATATTTTGTAAAAATGTTAAAGTTGTTTACAAGTATGCAAACATAAACGCTTGTAACTAAAACAACTATGCTTAAATAGGTTAGTACTGCCCTTAAGCGGTAGGGCTTTAGAAGGTTTGTTTCGCTATATCTTTCGCTAATTGTTTTAATGTGAAAAACGGATGAAACACCGAAAATCAGCACTATACTCATTACCGAAAACACCCTAAAACTTACTAGCGCGCCTACAATAGCGGTAAAAATAATAATTATGTTAAGATGCTCGAAATAAATTTTATTTTTAGGCGCAATCATTGCTTGCGCATTTTTAGCAAACGCTATATTAGACAAAATTAAAAACACCATAAATACTTCAGACATATACTCCGGCGACATTATGCCTACCGACGCCAGAAACTTAAAAATATAAGCTGCCGCGAGTAAAAGTATGCTTGCCAAAAGCCAAACAGAAACTTTATCTTTCCAAACAGCAACGGACGCAAGCACAAAAAACATAAGTGCGGCGGCAACCGTAAAACTTATATAACTTTGGTAGTAAAACAAATTTTCAAACATTGCTTATTAATCCTGTAAAAAGCGGTTTGCGCGCCCTTTATAGCCGGTACAAATTTCTTTGTAGTTACAAAACCTGCATTTAGAAGTTGTTATTTCAAACTCTTCCTTAGGCAGCGGCACGTTTTTTTCTATGTCTTTAAGATAAGCGTACATTTGGCGCGTTTCATCTTTTACCGAAGCCGCAATTTGTTTTATTTCAGCTTCTCCCACATTTACCTTAACTTCATTATAATCCGGCATTAAATATATTATTACAGGCTCGGTATTTTCTATGCTTGTACCAAAGTGACAATTCGCCCACAGGGCGTATCCCGCAAGTTGTTTGGCGTGTTTTATGTGGTCAGGCTTGCCGGTTTTCCAATCGAAAATATAAACTTTACCGTCTTGGGCAGGAAGCAAAAAATCTACCTTGCAATAAGCTTTAAGACCTTCTATTCTTGTTTCCCCGTACCCTTCAGTCTCTATAACCCACAGGGCGGAATTTTCTTTGGCGTTAGAAATTACCCAGTCAAAGCGGGGGCTGGCAATAAAATTTTTTACGCTTTTTAGCGCGGCATTATAAATAGCGTCGGCGGAAATTATTTTGCCGTCGTAGTAGCTTTCGGAAAACGTTTTTGCGTTGCAGTATTTTTGTGTCATATCATAAACATATTTTTCCAGCTTGGCAATATTTATCGGAACGGTAGTTTTTTGCAAGCGTTGCAACATATCTCTTATAACATCGTGGGCGATATTTCCGGTTTCTAAGGCTTGGCTTGTTAATTGTTTTAATGCCGTAATTTTAGACAAAGGAACGTCGGTATCGTACTTGGCGTAGTAGTCGTAAAAATATTGGCGTTTACAGCCCGAAAACCTGTCATAGCGCGAAGCAGACCACCCTAAAATATCGGTGTAGGGAAATTTTTTAATTTCATACATAGGTTTTTATTATTCCTCTTGCAGGGCAAAGTTTTCTTCTTGCAGGGTAAGTTTTTTGCGCTCTAGCGCCCACGCGCGATTTTCAAGCAAGCGGTTTGACTCCCTAAGACCCGCAATTTCTATTTCGTAAAGTTTAAGGCGCGTTTGGAGATTTCTTAAATCGCTTGCGAGTTCTAAAAGCTGTTCATCATTTTCATTGCGCGAATGTTGCCTTATAAAACGCTCTAAATTTTGGCTTTTAAGGCGGTAATTTATTATTTCCTGTCTTAAAAATTCATTTCGCCCTTCAAAAGACGCTTGCTCCGAGCGCACTGTTTTTATTTCTTGCCCGTAAGCTTTGTTTTGTTTGAGCATATGTTCAACTTCGGCCTCTAAAATTATAACGCGGGCTTTAATGCGGTTAAACTGATGTTGCGCTTGATAGTCTTGCGGCTCTGAAATTACGCCTAAATGCGCAAGTCCTGCGCAACCGCTTAAAAACCCTAGCGCCAAAACTAAAAACATTGCTTTCATAATGCTTCCTTTTATTGTATGGGCTCTGACAAAATTTTTCCGATGTCTGCAGCAAGAGAGTTTATACGCGCATATTGATCTAAAATATCCATGTGAAGTCCTGATGTTTCTATAGATTCTTTTAAATCAGCGTGGAGCCGCGCTATATGCCTTTTGCGAAGTTCGCTTTCTAAAGCACGCACGCTTTGCTTAGATTGCATGGCTTGCTTGCCTGCCGACGCATCACCCGTGTTAAGAGCTTCCACAACTTTATAAAGGCTGGTATAAACCGCATTGTGCATTTTTTTTAAATCTGCTATGCCTTCATCCGAAAACCGTAAATTATGACGCACTTTTTTTTGGGCTGCAGGCACTATGTTTCTGCTTATAACGTTTGCGATTTCGTCTAAATCTGAGGCTATGTATAAAAGTTTTATTTCTTCTTCGGATTGTTCTTGTTTGAGCTCTTGCTGGCCTAGTTTTGCCAAGTAGGGCACCGTTTCTTTTATAAGAGCGCCTATTTGGGCGCCGTCAAAAATAGCCCTGTCTATTGCCTGAGTATCTTTAGCTTTTATTAAATCTACCGACTGTTTTACAAATGCCAAAGTAAATTCAGCTATCCTAAGCATTTCTTTACGGGCAAGCGCTAGCGCTTTTTGGGGTTCGCTTAAAGCGCTAGGGGTAATGTAGATAGTGTTAAACATTATTTCTGATTCTTTAAACGGATAAATAAACATTACAAATTTTTGCATGGGTTTTATTAAAGGTAAAAATGCCGCTGCCGTAATTACCGCCACAAATGTGTGGCTCATGGCAATTTGCCTTGAAACGTCTGTACTCATAAAAATATTTTGCGTAACCCACTTTACAAAAACTATCCAAACGCCTTCGCCATTGATAGTTATAAGCGCTAAAAAAGGAAAAATTATTATAACCGACGCCGTTTGATGAATTATTTGCCAAATCATTGTGCGGCGCGCCGCGCGCGTTTGTTTTAAAGTGGCAATTACCACTGTTATACACGTGCCTATCTGCGAGCCTAAACACAAATATATTGCTTGGTGCAATGTAAGCACCTGCGTGGAAGCAAGCGCTATAACCAGCCCCACAACCGCGCCGCTAGACTGCATTAAAAGCGTTATAACAATACCCACGCCTATACCTAAAAGCGGAGAGCGCATTTGCGCTATAAAATCTAAAAAAACAGGGTTAAGCGTTACGGGAACCATTGCGACAGTAGTAAGCTTCATCCCGTAAAAAAGCAAGCCAAACCCGAAAAGCGCGTCGGCAATTTGTGAAACTTTTTTATTAATACCAAAAAATGAAACAAAATATCCTATACCTATAATAAGCAGGGCATAATCTATAAGCCTAAATGCTACGAGTTGTCCCATCATGGTAGAGCCCACAGCCGCGCCCAAAGTTATACCCATAGATTGGTAAAAACTAAGCATACCCGCGCTTACAAAACTTATTGCCAACAAAATTGTAGCGGTAGATGACTGATTTAAAAAAGTTACAAAAAAACCCGTGCCCAAGCTTTTTGTTTTTGAAGAGGTAAGTGAAGCCAAAATATTTCTTATTTTTTGACCGGCAACTTTCTGCAAGGCATTGTTTATATAAAACATACCGAAAAAAAGTAATGCAAGCCCGCCGGCAAGATTTGCAATCATTATGGCAACCCAGTTTCTGCTAAACGCCGTAACAGCAAACACTAAATTTCTTGCGGCGGCGTCTGAATAAGCCAATACTATAATTTCATCGGCGGTATTTGAGGCAAGCTCAAACCTTGCATAAGCAAAACCGTATGAGTCGGTATAAACTACGTTAGGGCTGACAAAGCCGTTGGCAATTTCGCGGTTGCCATACCTTGAAGGAATAACATCGAAATTTACTCTTACGTTTGCGGCGGCTTCGCCTGAAAGCGTAAGCGCACGCACAACAAAATAGTCTTTTAGCGGGTAGCCCCTTATGCCGACCTGAGCATTGCCCGAAATTTTAATAAGGGTTACTTCCCTGCTTGCCGCAATGGCAGGCGAGGCGTAAATAAAAAATACGGTTATTAAAGTTAAAAGTTTTAAAAAATTTCGAAACATAATATTTTAAATCACCGCGTCTAACAGCAATTTTTTTTAAAAACTTTAGGTAATAAAGTTTCGGTGTCAAAAACACTTATGTCTTTGGGTGTGTTAATTACTATTTCGGCATTGGGGGCAAATTCCGCTATAACCTGACGGCAGGCGCCGCAAGGAAATGCATTGCCCCCCTTTGTCCAAACGGCAACGGCATTAATACGTTTTTCTCCCGCGCTTATAGCTTTAAATATTGCTACGCGCTCGGCACACATGCTAAGCCCGTAGGAAACATTTTCAATATTTGCGCCCGTGTAAATTTTACCGCTTATAGCCAGCACCGCCGCCCCGACAGAAAATTTTGAATATGGGCTATACGAATTTACGGCAACGTCTTTAGCTAAACGCATAAGGCGCAAATAGTTTTTTTCAGGCTTTAAAAGGGCGGCGGGTTTTTTCATAAAGCTTAGCCTTTTTTATATTTGTCTAATAGAAAACTCAGCTTCTTGTAAGTTTCTTTATTCATTCTGTCAAATGATGTCATAATTGCGCTGCTAAGAGCGTCTTGGCAACCGCAATTACATTGTAGCCCTGCAAGTTTTGGAACAATATTTCTGATAACTTTTTTAGCGTTATTGACATTAGACTGCATTGCAAGTAAAACCGAGTCGTTTGTAACCTCTTCGCCTTCTTTCCAAACATCAAAGTCAGTAACAAGCGAAACATTGGCGTAGCACATTTCTGCTTCGCGCGCAAGGCGCGCTTCAGGCATTGCCGTCATGCCCACAACGCTAAAACCATGAGCGCGGTTTACTTCACTTTCAGCTTTGGTTGAAAATTGCGGGCCTTCTATGCAAACATAAGTTCCTTCAAAGTGATGTTCAATGGCAAGCTCGGCAACTGACTTATGTATAGTATCGCGCAGGCAATCACAAAAAGGTTTTGCCATGCCTACATGGGCAACAATGCCTTCTCCAAAAAAGGTGTGGGGGCGATTTCTTGTTCTGTCAAAAAGTTGGTCGGGAATAACAAAATCTTTAGGCTTAATTTCGCGCTTTAAACTACCGCACGCCGCAAACGCCACAATTTTTTTTACGCCAAGCGACTTTAGCGCGTACATATTGGCTTTTTGCGGAATTTCACCGGGCAGGTAAACGTGACTTTTGGCGTGGCGCGGTAAAAATGCGCAGGGTACGCCATCTATAACCCCGACTATAATTTTGTCGGAAGGATTACCAAAAGGCGTATCAACGGAAATTTCTTCCACATTTTCTATACCGCTTACCTCATAAAGCCCTGAGCCCCCTATAAACGCTATCTCTACCGGACCGACTTTTGGTTTTGACATACACTTTCCTCCATTATAATAATATTTATTTTTTTACTGATGGCCTTGTATCAAGCACTGTAAGTTGTAATGCTCCGCGATTTAATTCTAAATTAAAAATCACGTCTATTACGCGTTCAGTTTTAAGGCTGTCTGCAAGGCGCGCGCTATTCCAGTAAACCGCGGTAATATTATGATTGCCGTTTTGCGACAGTTTAAATTTCAAATGCTCCCTTTTTACGCCAAACGCCGAAATTTCTGTAGCGGTAACATTTTTTACGCAAAAATTCGGCTGGGGATTTCCCATTCCGAAAGGCTCTAGTATTTGAATTTCTTTGCAAAAAGCAGTGGTAAGGTCTGATATTTTAAGTTCTGAATCTATTTGTATTGTTTTTGTCATCATTAGCGGGGTAACAATTTTTTTGGCATACTCTTTTAAGCGCGCTTTCAATTGTTCTACGTTTTCTTGCGCTACCGTAAAGCCCGCCGCCTGCGAATGTCCGCCGTATTTAACCAAAATATCTTTTACGTTTTCCAAAGCTTGCACAATGTCAAAACCCTCTATACTACGCGCCGCGCCAACGGCCTCAGAACCGTCTGAAATTAACAGCACCACCGGCTTGGAATGCTGGCGCACAAGCTGGGCGGCGACAATTCCCGTAACGCCGTGGTCTAAGCCTTGCGCGCAAAGCGTTAAAATTTTGTCGTCCGGAGAGGTTTGCTCTTTCAAAAGCGCGTTAAAGGCGGCTATATTTGTAGATTGCAAATCGCGGCGGGAATCGTTAAGTTTTAAAATGTCAGCATAAATATTTTTTGCGTGAAATTCATTAAACTCCATTAAAAGCTCGCAAGAAAGCGGCGCCTTTCCCATGCGCCCCGCAGAGTTTAAAACCGGCGTAACATTCCAGGCAATAGAGCGCGCAGTGACGCCTGAATTTTTAGATATTAAATTATCCTCTATTATAAATCCAAGCCCCGGACGGCGGTGAATATTTTTTTCTATCGACTTAATACCTTCTTTTACAAACACGCGATTTTCACCCACAAGCGGCACAATGTCGGCAATGGTGCCGAGCGCAACAACATCTGCATTATCGTCAAAAAACTGTTTCATTCTGCCGTCACTCGCGCGCTCGCGCGCAAAATAAGCCTGCATAAGGCTTTGGGTATTTGAAACATTATCCTCATTAAAAAGTTCTGTTTGCGCCTGGGGAACTTTGGCAGAAATTTCCGCCAAAAAATTTTCATTATTTGAAACTATTTTTAAATCTTTATCATCTTTAAGCTCTAGTCCGGAAAGCATACCTTCTAAAACGCAAATGTCGTTAAGCGTTTCTATAAAATAACCGCCCGAAACAAATATCGTTTTTTTGTCGAAGCGTTTTCCAAATGTAAGCATAAGGGCTTCGGCAAGTTTTAACGCCACGCTACAACCGGCAAGTTCTTTAAACGGATAGTTGGAATTTTGCGTTTTAGGATTTATCACGGCAAAAGCTTTGGGCAGTCCCTCTGCGGGCGGCTCGTGATGGTCGGTAACTATAATGTCTATACCCAAACTTTGCGCATAGTTTATTTCGGCGGCCGCCGAAATGCCGCAATCCGCCGTTACTATAAGGCTGGTGCCCAAAGCACTGCGGGAATCTATAACGTCTTTGCTTATACCGTAACCCTCGTCAGAAGGCACATACCAAGAAACATCGCCGCCTAATTTTTTGATTGTTAGCGCTAAAATATTTACGGCAGTAATGCCGTCTACGTCTCTGTCGCCGTAAACCAAAATTTTTTCGCCTTTATCTACAGCGCTCCTAAGCCTTAGCGCCGCCGCGCGCATGTCGCCAAACAAAAAGGGGTTAAGTAACTCCTCATAAGAACCATGCAAAAATGCGCCGGCATTGCCCGCATTAATATTTCTGTTTAAAAGTATTGCGCCAAGCCGCTCGCTTACATTAAACTGTTCGCTTAAAAGCTTGCGCTCATCCGCGTCTTGAGATAAAAAAATCCATTTATTTTCATGCATTTATAAATCAAACCTTTTTGTAATTAATGGTTCTGCCTGGGGCTTGGCGGCGGAAAATTCGTAAGCATTTAAAACAATGTTTTTTGCCGCCTCAAGCTTGTGCGCGTCGCTAAAGTGCAGTTCTGCCAAGACATCTCCTGCGTTTACCGCCGAACCCGTTTTTTTTGCAAATACTATTCCGGCAGAGTGGTCTATAACATCTTCCTTTTTTGCGCGCCCCGCGCCAAGTATCATAGAAGCAATACCAATGTCGCGCGCTTTTAGTGAGGCAACAAAACCGCCAGCGGGCGCTTTTACAACTTCAATATATTTTGCCTGCGGCAAATATTTTTGCGGGTTTTCGGCAACAAGAACCTCACCGCCTTGAGCGGCAATTATTTCAGCAAACTTTTTAAGAGCCTCGCCCGAACGTATTTTACTTTCGCAAAGCTGCATAGCTTCTGAAAGCGTAAGGGCTTTTTTTGCGCTTAAAACCATCATTGCCGAAAGCTCCAAGGATAATTCGTACAAGTCGTTTGAATTACGGGGGCTTAGCCCCTGTAAAATTTCAACTGCCTGTTTAACTTCCAAGGAATTACCCGCACAGTTTCCAAGCGGCGAGTTCATATTTGTAACCAGCGCCGACATTCGCCTTCCGAAACGGTTGCCAATGGCAAGCATTTTTTGCGCCAGACTAAGGGCGTCGTCATAATTTTGCATAAACGCGCCATTGCCCCATTTAACATCTAACACCAAACTTTGGGCGCCTTCGGCAATTTTTTTACTCATTATGCTTGAGGTAATTAACGGTATGCTTTCTACCGTGGCTGTGGCATCACGCAAGGCGTACATTTCTTTATCGGCAGGCACCAGGGAAGCTGTTTGCCCTGTTAAACACACGCCGACAGTTTTAAGATTGTTTAAAAAATTTTCAGCGGTTTGGTTAACGTTAAAACCCTTTATAGCTTCTAATTTATCAAGCGTTCCGCCGGTATGCCCCAAAGCGCGCCCCGCCATCATAGGCACCACAACACCGCAAGCCGCTACAACGGGCGCTATAATTAAAGATGTGCCGTCTCCCACGCCGCCGGTTGAATGTTTGTCTGCGCTGGTGCCAAAGCTTGAGAGGTCAAAACTTTCGCCGGAATTTATCATGGCGCGGGTCAGGTAAAAAATTTCGGCGTCTGTCATGCCTTTAAAAAACACTGCCATAAAAAAAGCCGACATTTGATAATCGGCAATGTTTGAAGTTTCCGAAAAACCCTGCACAAGGGCATTTATTTCGGACTCGGTAAGTTCGGCGCCTTGGCGTTTTTTATAGATAAGGTCGTATGCTCTCATTTAAGTTTTTTTAACGTTTCATTTATTATTTTTGACACCGACACCACGGCTTTTGCGCCCAAATCAAGCACATCTTCGTGTTTAAGTTGCCCCTTTTCAATGCCTGCTGCCATATTAGAAACATAAGCAATACCAAGAACTTTCAGGTTAAGCGCGCCTGCCATAATTACTTCGCCAACCACACTCATGCCTACAATATCGCCGCCAAATTTTCTAAAAGCTTTAATTTCTGCGGGCGTTTCATAAGAAGGGCCTGTAACGCCAAAGTAAACGCCTTCAAATGCTTTAATTTTAAATTTTTTTGCGAGTTTTATTGCGTGTTGCCTAATGTTAAAATCGTAAACTTTGCTTATGTCGGGAAAACGCGGCCCGAGTTCAGGCAAATACGCGCCCCTTAGCGGGGTTTGCCCTGTAAAATTTATGTGGTCTTTTATAAAAACAATATTTCCGGGAGAATATTTTTTATTTATAGCGCCGGTGGCGGCGGTAACAATTAAAGTTTCTACACCAAGCCACTTTAAAACAGCTGTTGGAAGTGCCGCACTTTCTATAGAGTGACCTTCGTAATAATGCACGCGGCCTGAAAGAATAGCTACATGCACGCCTGAAAGCTTGCCCAAAATAAGTTCGCCCGCATGCCCCGAAACACTGCTTTTTGTAAAGTTTGGGATATCTGAGTATTTTATTACAATAGGGTTTTTAATACCGTCTTTTATACAGCCCAGTCCCGAGCCCGCTATTATACCCACACGAGGCGTTATGCCTGTAGTTTTAGTTTTTTTTAAAATATATTTTTTTGTTTCGTCTAATTTTTGGACAAATGTTTTCATGAAATTTTATCCTTAGGGACTAAATCCCCCTTGAAACTTTTGCCGTTTTTTATTGCGGGAAGTTCAAAAACATCGGCTATGGTTTGAGCGACGTCTGCAAGGCTTTCACGCGTGCCAAGTGCAGCGGGCTTACTTAAAGTTTTAGAATACGCCATAAGCGGCACATATTCGCGCGTGTGGTCTGTGTGATGTATGTGGGAGGGGTCACAACCATGATCGGCTGTAATTATAAGCAAATCGTCTTCCAGCAAATGTTCCATTATACGCGGGAGATTATTGTCAAAGTATTTAAGAGCTTTGGCATA
>WQVR01000002.1 GCA_009785775.1 Candidatus Proendomicrobium guianensium | reverse complement strand
TTGAATATACCGGCATATTCAGAAACGAGCAACAACAAAGAAGAGCATCTACGGCCTTAGGCGTAGCAGGAGTAATACTAAGCGCCAGAGGCGACCACGCAAGCGCTGACGAAGCACAAGCAAGCAGGGATGAGTTGACAAGAGATTCTTTCAGGTGTGAACTTATAGTAATTTTTCAGTAATAAACAGTATTTTTGTATAATTATAAATTGAAGTTTTAAAAAAGGAGATTTTAATGAAAAAAATTTTACTGGTTTGTCTTATGGTTTTTGCTTTTAGCGCTTACGCACACGCAAACCGTTTTTCCGAGGCTATTTCAGCCGGAAACTTTTATTTAGGGCTTGGAGTAGGCGCCGGCGGAAGTAACAATATTGACGAAGTTATGGCACAAATGCCTTTTGGAAACAGAAACAGCAGCTCTTCCAACGCGTTTTGGGGTTTGGAAGCAGGTTTTGAAACACCTATAATAAGCGAAACACAGTTACTTGGACTCCGGCTTGGCGTTAACTGGCATTCCGAAGCAAAAAGCAGAGTATCCGTAGGCCCGTGGTTTGACGAGATAAAAAATACCATAAGAACGATACCATTAACGGCTTATTACAAACATATGTTTGAAAATTCTAAATTTTCGGTTACAGGCGGGCTTGGGGTAACTTTTATCAGCATGGAATGGACTGACACTTACTATGATTCGTTTGGGTCCGGTTCTGTTTCGGTTACAGATTCCAGAACTTCGCCCCATATAGCTTTTGGCGCGGAATACAGATTTTCGCAACTTTTCGGACTTTCGCTTGATTTCAGATACGCTTTTGACGGTGAAATAGAAAGAGGCGATTTTAGGAGAGACGTAAGCTTTGTAGGCGGTCTTATGGCAAGATTTTATTTTTAACATATGCCTGACTGTTTAAAGGAGTTTTAATGAAAAAAATTTTACTGGTTTGTTTTATGTTTTTTGCTGTTAGCGCATATGCGCACGCAAGCGCAATGCAGTTTGTAGACAGGGTTGCAAATAGAAACCTTTATATCGGTATTGCAGTGGGTGCCGGCGGGGACGACAACTTTACAGGCGTTTCTGCGATAAGCCCCGGTGTTTCTATATCAAGCAGCAGTTCAAACGCGTTTTTTGGTTTGGAAGCGGGTTTTGAAGCGCCCGTAATAGGCGACCATCAGTGGTTGGGATTTAGGGTTAATGTTAACCGGCATTCCGAGGCAAAACTTACCACGCGCGCAGGTCTAAATTCTAACGAAATAAAAAATTCAATTATGACAGTACCCATAACAGCTTATTATAAACATTTTTTTAATCACTCTGCCTTTTCGATAATGGGCGGCGCGGGCATAACATTTATAAGTTCACAATGGGATTTTGACACGTATATATCAGGCTCAGGCCTGACGTCTACATCTTTTACAGAGTCCAGAATTTCACCGCATTTGGTTTTCGGAGCGGAACACAGGTTTAGCCCGCTTTTTGGACTAGGGTTGGATTTTAGATATACTTTTAACGCTGAAATGCAAAGAGATTACTTATTACAAGAACTTAAAAGAGACGTAAGCTTTGTAGGCACTTTAACAGCAAGATTTTATTTTTAAAACAAGGTTTTTTTGTAAGCGCGCGGGTTTAAAAAACCTGCGCGCTTTTTTTATTTTTAGAAGTTTTTGGCGCAACATTGCCCCTTTAATTATTACGCTTAAAATGGTATATTAAAAACGTTGATTTTATAAGCCTTTTTAAAAACTTTAACAACCCTTTGGAAATGAAAGAACATAACCCGACTAATCGCCGCGCCAACATTGTGTTTGCGATATTTATAATTGTATCCGGTTTTTTTATAGCCGCCGACACAACGCCGTCTGTCCGTTTTGTTAAGCGTTTCATTTATTACGCATTATTTCCCTCAATCGAAAGCGCTTCGTTTTTTATGAACTATACCGGCACCGCTTTTGAAAACTTAAGAAGTATTGTCCGCTACCGTCAGGAAAACATATCTTTAAAAAATCAAAACATACTTCTTTTAAACAAACTTCACAACCTTCAAGGCATTAGGGAAGAAAACTTGCGCCTTGGCGCGCTTTTAAGTTTAAGCGTAGCGCCCGACACAAAAGCGGTGTTTGCGCGCGTAGTGCTTAGGGAACCAAGCCAGTGGTACCAGTGGATGGTAATAAACAAAGGTTCCCGCCATGGCATTACACGCGGGCTTGCCGTTGTGGGCGTAACGCCACAAGGCCAAACTTTTGCGGTGGGGCGCATTGCCGAAACTTTTGCTTATTCGTCGCGCGTTGCGCTTATAACAAACTCAAGGTCTGTTATTCCCTCTTATATTGAAGGCTCGGGGTTTGACTGCCTTGCCGAAGGCCAAGGCGGCAGGCTTATAAGGCTTACTTTTATATCACAGGAAGCGCCCATTTCTGTGGGCGATGAAATTTTAACCAGCCCTTTAAGCGCGGTTTTCAGGCCGTCTACACCCGTCGGGCGCATAAGGCAAATTTTTGAAGATTTTGTACCGGGCTACAAGTATGCCATAGCAGACCTGCACATGCATTTAAACCAAGTTTATGAAGTTGCCGTAATTGTACCCATAGCAGAAACGGAGGATAATTAGAAGTGGCAATTTTTTTATACTATGCTCTTGTATATATTTTTGCTTGCATTTGGCAGTTTGTGCTGGGGCAGTTCATGCCCTTTGACGTTTACCCCAACTTTATTTTAGTGGTTATAATTTACATGGGTCTGACGCGCGGCACTATGACAGCCCAAACATTCGGCTTTATTTTAGGCATTACATGGGATATGTTTTCAACAGATGTTTTCGGCTCGCGCGCCTTTATGTTTACAATTGTGGGTTACTTTGTAGGAAAGTTTTCAAAAGATTTGCATGCCTCAAATATACCCGCGCAAATGATACTGACTTTTTGCGCTTCGGTAATAGTATGGCTGGGGCTGGGGCTTGTGTATTTAGCGTCTAGCCCCGCAGAAAGCGCTGCCTACTTTGCTATGACCCGCGTAGACATTTACAGAATAATGGTGCTTGTGCTGGTGTCTCCCGTATTTTTTGCCTCTTTAAAATTTCTTGAAGGATTAATTATAAATGGTCTGGCAGAGAGAAGATAGGTTTTCTTTCGAAATTTTTTCAAAAAAACATAAAGCGATAATGATTTTATTTATGTTTTTTTTCTGTGTGCTGTCTGTACGGCTTTTTTATATGCAAATTATACGCGGAAATCATTACCAGGCTATTTCCGAACGGCAACGCTTACATACCACGCGCGAACGCGCCCCGCGCGGCATAATTTACGATTCCTCCGGCCGCCCGATGGTAGGTAACGACTATACCTACATGATTTTATTTCAACCTTTCAGGCAAGACGCTGCCCCGCCCGAATGCGCCATAGCCGAACTAAGCGAAATTTTAAACCAAGACGTATCGCAAGCTATAGCCCGCAGTATGCGTAGCGGACGCAGCGTAACAATTGCCAAAAATTTAACCCGCAAAGAAATGTTCAGGGTGCAGGAAAAAACGCTTAGCCTTTCGGGCATTACCGTTGCCAAAGAGCCTCAACGCCTTTCCCGCCACCCGCGCATTAACAGCCATGTGACAGGATATGTCAGCCAAATTAACAGAGCCGAACTTGACAGGCTTAGAGACGAAGGGTGGCGCCTTGGCGACCAAATAGGCCGCATTGGCATAGAAGGCCGCGCCAATCGCTATTTAAGGGGCATAGACGGGGGCAGGCAACTTGTGGTAGACGTGCGCGGACGCCCTGTGCAAGCGTTTCAGCATATTGCGCCCCAAATAGGTTCAAGCATACACACAACTATAAACTTAGATTTACAAATTGCCGCTTACGAAGCTCTTCAAAATACATCCACCCGGCGTGGAGCCGTAGTTGCCATAGACCCGAGAACGGGCGCGGTGCGCGCCCTTGTTTCAAGCCCCGGTTTTGACGCAGACAATTTTTCAAGAGATTTTATCAGAAACAGGCAAAACCCTGACCTTCCGCTTTTTAACCGTGCGCTCGCCGGACGCTACGCTCCCGGTTCAACATTTAAAATAATACCTTTTGTAGCGGCGCTTGAAGTTTTAAACCATAACCCCGCCGTAAGGCACCGCTGCACGGGAAGTTTTCAACTTGGCGACAGATATTTCGGCTGTTGGTTTCGCGAAGGGCACGGCAATGTTAACTTTTTACAATCTATGGCATTATCGTGCAATATTTATTATTACCATTTGGCTTTAGAGCTTGGCGTAAGCAATATTGAACGCTTTGCGCGTAAGTTTCACTTAGACCAGCTTACGGGAATCGATATTCCCGGCGAACAAAGAGGCTTTATTCCCAACCCCGAATGGAAAAGACAAAGAAAGCGCACACGCTGGCTTTCGGGCGACACATTAATTTTTTCTATAGGCCAGGGCGCTACTTTGGTTACGCCCTTGCAAATGGCTTCGCTTACGGCAACTGTTGCAAACAGAGGTATCGCGCGCAAACCTTTTGTCATACAAACCATTGTAGACGCTTGCGGCAACGTTGAATTTGAGGCTACCCCACGCTATAAAGAGCCCGTAGAATTAGCCGACCGCACTTGGGATCTTTTAAAGCAATCTTTGGTAGACGCCGTAGAACAAGGCACCGCATGGCGCACAAGGTTTCCAAACATGCGCGTTGCCGCAAAAACAGGCACAGCCCAAAATCCTCACGGTGAAAACCACGCCTGGCTAATAGCTTATGCGCCGGCTGACAACCCGCAACTTGCAGTTGCCGTATTAGTTGAAAACGCAGGCGGCGGCGGAATTATAGCAACGCCGATTGCCAGAAGAATTTTTGAAGTTTATTTTAATTTGGAATAATATAAAATGAGACTCGCTAACAATACTAATGTTTCCAGACGCCGCCTTAACCGGCAAAGTTTTTGGGCGCGCATTTTTTTCAGCATAGACTGGATAATGCTTGCCGCCGCCGCGGCATTGGTTACTATAAGCCTTTTTGCCGTGCATTCGGCAACTTTTGTACACCAAAACCCTGTAAGGTTTGTAGGGCGTCAGGCGGCGGCGGCAATCGCCGGCGTTATAGCAATGATTTTTTTTGCAAGTTTTAACTACCAATTTTACAAACGCTTATGGGCTTACATTTATGGCGCAAGCATTGCATTGCTTGCGTCTGTGCTTATTTTCGGCACCGTGGTAAACAATGCGCGCCGTTGGATAAACTTTCACTTTTTTTCTTTCCAACCGGTGGAAGTGGCAAAAATTATGTTTATAATAGCCATTGCCGCTTACTTAGACAATAAGCGAAAAGAAATGCGCAATATCTCGACGCTTTTTGCCGCAACCTGCATACTTCTCGGGCATTTTGCGCTTATTATGCTTCAGCCGGCGTTTTCGTCTACGCTTGTATATTTTCCCATACTTATAATTTTGTTTTACGCCAACGGCGCAGATGTATTTCACCTGTTTTGCATTATAACTTTTGGCGCGCTTGCCTTGGGCATACCGCTTGCCAATACTTTTTTTACGCTATACGCCGCTTCCGGCCAAACAAGCGGGCTTATGAGTTTTTTAATAAGCGCAACGTCTATTCCAAACGGCATATACATTCTTATAGGCATTATTATTTTAATTATACTTGCGTGGTGGTTTTTAAAAAAACTGCGCCTGAGAATACCCGCTGTCTACATTGTAGCCTTAATTTTTACAATTATCGCAGGGTGCATTGCTTCCGTAGCGGTGGAAGGCTCCATAAGGGAATATCAACGCCGCCGTTTAATAGTTTTTTTAAATCCGGGGATAGATCCGTTAGGTTCGGGCTTTAATACGTTACAATCTAAAATAACTTTAGGCTCGGGCGGGCTTTTAGGCAGAGGATTTTTAAACGGCACCCAAACACAACTTGGCTTTTTGCCCGAACACCACACCGACTATATTTTTTCTGTGATAGGTGAAGAGGGCGGCTTTGCGATGTCTATGCTTACGCTGTTTTTGTATGCGGTTTTTATATGGCGCGCAATGCTTATAGCCCAAAACTCCCGCGACAGGTTCGGGTCGTTACTGGCTATGGGAATATGCGTAATGTTTATGTTTCATGCGGTTATAAATATAGGCATGGTTATGGGAATAATGCCAACAGCAGGCATACCTTTGCTTATGGTGTCTTACGGGGGATCCAGCATGTTTTCTTCGCTTTGCGCCATAGGTATTTTAATGTCTATACAACTTAGGAGATACACCCACTAAGGCGCTTTATACTAAACGACTACTACGGATTAATATGATATCAGAAAAAAATTTAGACCTTATTTTACCTTTTATAGAACGCCCTTCGCGCTACTGCGGAACAGAGCTTAACTCCCATACGCCTGACATGTCGCAAGACTTTTCGGTTTGCCTTGCCTTTGGCGACGTTTACGAAGTAGGAACTTCAAACCTTGGGATAGAAATTTTATACCACTTGGTAAACGAGAGTAAACTTGCCCGCTGCGAACGCTGCTTTGCGCCGGCAACTGACCTTGAAAAAATTTTAAGAGAAAAAAACATAGGGCTTTTCAGCCTTGAATCTAAAAGTTTTTTAAACACTTTCGACATTGTAGGCTTTAGCCTGCAAAGCGAGCTTGCCGCTACAAACATTGTAAATATGTTAGACCTTTCAGGCATTAGCGTTTTTGCATGTGGCAGAAAAGAAGGCGAACCGCTTATTATCGGCGGCGGCCCTGTGCTTACAAACCCCGAGCCTTTTGCCGATTTTTTTGATTTATTTGTACTGGGAGACGGCGAGGAAGTTTTAGAAGAAGTAATAATTAAAGCTAAAGCGCTTAAATCGCAACATACCACCCGTAAAAATGTGTTGGAAACTTTGGCGCAAATACAAGGCGTTTATGTGCCAAGTTTTTACGACGCAACGTATAACACAGACGGCACTTTTGACGCGCTTACGCCAAACAACCCTGTAGCAAGCCCTAAAATATCTAAACGCGTTTCAGACGTAAACAAACTTTTTTTCCCCGCCGCAAAAATTGTGCCCTTTACCGAAACCGTGCACAACAGAATAAACATTGAAGTCGCGCGGGGTTGCCCCGGGCGTTGCCGTTTTTGCGCGGCGTCTAAATATTACCGTCCATGGCGCCAAAAGGAGCCGCAGGCTCTTTTAAAATTGTTAGATAGCAACTTACAAGCTACCGGATACAATGAAATATCTTTCAGTTCACTGTCTTCAAGCGATTACAAACATTTAAAAATGTTGCTTATTGAAACTTCCACGCGCTACAAGGCGCAAAAAATTAATATTTCACTGCCAAGCCTTCGTTGTAATGCTTTTTCGGTGGCGGCCGCCGCCTACATTAACGGCTTAAAACGCCCTACGCTAACCCTTGCGCCCGAGGCAGCAAGCCAAAAACTTAGAAACGTTATAGGCAAATATTTAAGCGACGAAGAAATTATTAATACGCTAACATTTGCCCACTCTTTAGGTTGGAAAGTTATAAAACTTTATTTTATGATAGGACTTCCCGCAGAAACTCCCGAAGATATTTTAGCAATAGGCCGCCTTATACGAAACGTAAAAGCACAAGCAAAGGGGCTAAACTTTAATATTACCGTTTCGCCTTTTGTGCCTAAAGCGCAAACAACTTTTCAATGGGCTCAAATGGCTCCCCAAGATGACATAAAAGAAAAAATATCAATTCTTAAAAAATTGCCCGCAAATATTAAAGCGCATAACTCAGCCTCAAGCCTTATAGAAGCTTTTCTCGCCCGCGGCGACAGACGGCTCGCCCGTGTTATATACAAAGTTTGGCAAAAAGGCGCGCGTTTAGACCAATGGGCAGAAAAATTTAATTTTTCACTTTGGCAGGAAGCTATATCAGAAAGCGGATTAAATTTAGATTTTTATGTTTACAGGCAACGCCCGGAAAATGAAAAGTTTCCGTGGGAGCATTTAGATTTTGGAGTAAGCAAAGAAGATTTATACAAAGACTATCTCGCAGGGCTCAAAGAAGCAGGATTGTATGACAAATCCGCAACCAACAAAAACATTCCGTCGCCTATCTCGGGTGAGCCCGCAAATTTTCCGCAACTGCCTGCGGCAATGCCGCAAAAACAGGCACAACCCCCAAAAATGAAAGTGCGCCTGCGCTTTGCAAGGCGCGGGCTGGTAAAATACGTTTCCCATTTAGAACAAATAGAAGTTTTAAGGCGCGCTATTATGCGTTCAGGGCTTCCCGTATGTTTTAGCGAGGGGTTTAGCCCGCAGGTTAAAGTTTCTTTCGGGCAAGCTATAAGCGTGGGGTATGAGTCGGAAACCGAAATAGCAGACCTATGCTTAAATGCCATAACACCGCCTGAGGAAATTTTTAAAAAAATTAACGCGGCACTTCCCAAAGGATATTTTCTTTTAAGCGCAAAACCCATACCTTTAAGCTTTCCTTCAGCGGAAAGCTCTTGTAATGCGATAGAATATGAAATTTCCGGTTTAAATTTAAGCAAAAGCGATATTAAGAAATTTCTGTCAAACACCCAAATTTTAATAACTAAACAAAAAAAGGGCAAAGCTGTTGAAATTGACGCAAAACCCCTAATAATAAAGCTTGAAAGCGCAGACACCGTGCGGTTAATTTTAAAGTCTGAAACAGGCAAAACCCTAAAGCCTGAAAGCATTTTAAAAAAACTATTGGAAAATAGTGAAAATTATGGCACAATATTAGGAATAAAACGTTTAAACGCTTTCGCTATAGCGCATGACGGGAAAATGTATGAACTTTAAAAAAATTTTTATCTCCTCGCTTTGTTTTTTACTGTTCTTTACGGCCGCCGCCACAGCTTCCAGGCGCGCCGCAGGACAAACAAGAAGAGTGGCGTTTTTCGGCGACGCTATAACCCTGAGAAACCCTGACCTGTTTGTAAACATGTTACAGCTTTTGCTAGACCACCATTACGGCGAAAATAGTGTGATAGTTGAAAATTATACGTTTTTCGACATGAACACCTCACAAGTTACCTCTTTTTTTACCAACAGGCGCCTACGTCCGGACCTTGCTGTAATTTTGTCGGGTGAAGCTAACTATTTTAACCTTATTGGTTTTTACGAGTATTACAGAGCGCGCACACGAAACGCCGCGCCGCGACAAATACCGCAAGACACAAGCTTAGACGCGGTAATTACGCTTAACCGTCAGGTCAGAAGTGTCTACAGGTCTAAAACAGCCCCTGCCGCTAGGTCACAAACCCCGCTTGCCGCGGCATTTAGGGCGGCCGTAGGGCTTACGGAAAGAGAAACTTTTGTGCCTGCGGTAGTGCCCGAATTTAAGCTGTTAGATAACCCGCTTTATCTTGAAAATTTAAACTTTATTACAAGAATACATTTTTATAATGACGCGTGGAATTATATTCGCCGCGGTGAGTTCGGCAATGCGCTTAGGGTTTTGTCTGTTTTTACCGCCCCCGACGGCGTTATGGATACCACCGTGTATTATATGCTTGGCATAATAGCATTAAATATGGGCAGTTATGAAACGGCTTTAAGGCATTTTAAGTCCGGCATACTTTTAGACCCTTTCGACCCCGACAACTTAAACTACCAAGGGCTTGTTTCGGTGTATATGTCTTTTGCGGGGCAACTTTCGGCAGACGCTTTATTTTTTGCACGGGTTTTAAGGCAACATACTCAGGATATGATAGAAGCTATTAACGCCATAACGTCTATCAACGTTGTAGATTTTGAAAAAAAGATAAACACCGTAAACCACTGGATAAAAAACGATTTTCAAAATATAAGAGAAGTTGCCGCACGCGGCGGCGTACCCGTACTTTTTTTAGATTATCCTAAGGAAGTGCAAGCAAATAACCCCATACATGCTTTCGCCCAAAGCCATAACGTTGCTTTTTTAAGCAACCAAAATGTGCCCAGCATAGATGAAGTCACTATTAACAGCTGGTACATGGCAATAGCGCGAAACGTATTTAACAAAATCAGAGACAGCAACCTGCTTTAGGTTGCCCGTAACAATTTAACTTTAAAGAGAGACCATATTGAAAAAAGAAATAGTAGTAAATAGAAATTTAGAAGAAACAAAAGTAGCGGTGCTTGAAGAAGGGCGCCTAAGCGATATTTTTATAGAACGCCGCGAATCTGAAAAAATATTAAACAATATTTACAAAGGTAAAGTGCAAAACATTGTGCCGGGGCTGGCAAGCGCTTTTGTAGATATCGGTTTTGGAAAAAGCGCGTACCTTGGCGCGGGCGACACCATAGCCCCCAAAGGCGAACATTCCATTGAAAATATGCTAAAGGTTGATCAGGAAGTATTGGTGCAGGTATATAAAGAGCCTATTTCCACCAAAGGCCCCAAAGTTACCATGGACATATCACTTCCCGGACGACTGCTTGTATATATGCCTTTTAGCAATAATATAGGCATATCAAAAAATATTGAAGACAAGACCGAATACGACCGCTTAAAAAAAATAGTGCAGGAATTAAAAACAGATATCGCAGGCGGCATAATAGTGCGTACCGAAGCTGAAGACGCCACCGAAGCCGAAATAAGCCGCGAAATAAAATATTTAACGCGCCTTTGGGCAAGCATAGTTTCGCGTTTTGAAAAAGCCCCCGCGCTAACTCTTGTGCATAAAGATTTGGGCGTGGTTTTTCAAACCATACGGGATTACTTTACCGAAGACGTTGAACATATGCAGATAGATTCTAAAAAAGAACTTAAAGACGTTACGGAGTTTGTAAAAATAGTTTCACCCGAACTCCTTGGCAAAATTACCCACTACGAAGGGTCTGTGCCTGTTTTTAAAGCTTACGGCATAGAGCAAGAAATACAGCGCCTGCGCTCTAACAAAGTAAAGTTGCCGTCCGGCGGTTATCTTATAATACAAGAAGCCGAATCTTTATGCGCTATAGATGTAAACTCTGGAAAATTCACGGGCAAAACATCACAAGAGGAAACCGCAGTTATAACAAACGTGCAAGCGGCATCCGAAATTGCGCGCCAGCTTCGGCTTAGAAATATCGGCGGCATAATAGTTATAGATTTTATAGACATGAAAAAACAGGGTAACCGCCAAAAAGTTTTAGAAGCCCTGCGCTCATCTGCAAAAGGCGATAAAGCCAAAATAAAAATATGGCCTATTACCCGCCTTGGGCTTATTGAAATGACGCGCGAAAGAAAGCGCGAATCTTTATTTTCACTGCTTGGAGACACCTGCCCCACATGCGGCGGTCTGGGACTAGTATTATCTAAAGAATCCATATTTATTAATGTTTGCGACGAGATAGAACAAATGCAGGGAGATATGCACCACGGTATAATAAAAATAAAAGTTAACCCTGACGTTGCCGAATATTTTAAAGAGCGCTTAGGGCGCCTTAAAGAGCTTTTTGGCAAAAAGTTTGAAATACACCAGTCGCAAAACATAGACAGAGAAGATTACAACATAATTTTTGAATAATTTAACTGGGGGCTTTGCACGCCCCTTATATTCTCGCTAGCTTGCCTTTTGTCTTTGCGGTTAAAGCACCGTTCAGGCGGCTTATGAGCGAAAAATTTTTAAGTTTATCGTTTTTCGCATGTTTGAAGCGGGCTACATTATAAGTCGTTATAAACTGCCCGCAAGTTCGAAAAACGCTTAAAAATTTTAAGCAAATGCCTGCCGGGTGCGCTAAGCGCAAAAACAAAAGGCAAGCTAACAAGGGCTTTAAGTTTATACACACATAAGGATACAAAATGCCAAAAGCCGTAAAAATAGATTTTGATAAGTTTTTTAACCTGCTTGTAAAGCTTCTGCTTTTAAACGCCTTTCTTATGGCGCTTATGAGCCTTTACAGGCTTATTTTTTTGCTTGCTTTCGGCAATTTTGCAGAACTAGCCGGCATGTGGAATTTTGTACTTAGGGCTTTTGGCATGGGCTTACGCTTTGACGCTTCCCCCCTTGCCTATGTTAACATGCCTGTAGTAGTGGGTTTTTTGGTTTTAACTTTGCTTAGCAAAAATTTTAATACGGGCTTAAAAATTGCGAAGTATTATTACACGCTAATGTTTGCCTTTTTTACTTTTGCAACCATTGTAAACTTTGGTTTTTACTTAAACTTTCAAAACCATATAAACATTTTAATTTTTGGATTTTTTGAAGACGACACCTACGCATTAATTCAAACCATAATACGCGACCGCCGCTTAATACCGGTAATGCTGGCATTTTTTGCAGTTTGCTACGGAGTGTACAAAGTGTGCGCGGCAATTTTAAAAGATACCAAAAATAATTTCAGCCTTGCCAGAGGCTATGTTTTTAACGCGGTTGCCACCGTGTTAATTCTGGGACTTTTATTTTTGGCGGCGCGCGGCACGGTTAGCATGTTTCCGTTAGGCTCGTTCCATGCAGACATTTCACCCAGTAAATTTATAAACAAACTCGCGCTTAATGTTACACAGCCCCTTACAGACACAGTGTATGCAAGGCTCGAAATGGTGCGGGGAACTGTAAACCTTGCAGGCATTCTTGGCGCATATCACATACAGCCGGACGTTTCAATGTTTAAAGGGCATGTTCCTTTTAACCCATATACCGCCGAAAATCCGCCCAATGTTGTAGTAATTGTTATGGAAAGCTTCGGGCTTTTTCCTATACTTTTTGACAGCCCTGAGTTTAATGTTATGGGAGATTTAAGCAGACACTTCCAAGAAGACATTTTGCTTAAAAATATGCTCCCTGCAGGACATATTACAATTGACGCGCTTGAAGCATTAGTTTTAAACATGCCGCCCATACCTCCCATGGGCTATATTACCCAAACCCCGCGGGCATTTTACAGTTACGCAAGTTCTGCGGCTAATGTGTTTAGAAGAGCAGGGTTTTCTACCGTAGCGGTTTACGGGGGTAGTTTTGCGTGGCGCGGCATGAATACTTTTTTAAGGTCGCAAGGCTTCCAAAGGCTTGTGGGTGAGGGCGACATTGTTAATGTTCACAGACATCAATGGGGCTTAAACGACCAACAGTTTTTAGAACTTGTTTACAGAGAACTTACAAATGCAGAAGAGCCCGTGTTTATATTTTCTTTATCTACCGCGGTTCATCCGCCTTACGAAATACCGCCCACGTTTACGCCGCTTCCTATAACCATACCCCAAGAAGTCCGCAATATGATGCCTCATGAAAGGCGTTGGGGCAACAGAATATTTGAAACTTTCCAATTTGCAAACATTCAACTTGCGGCTTTTTTAGACAGGATAAAAAATTCTCACTTAGCCGAAAACACAATAGTAGTTATAACGGGTGATCACTCTTTAAGGGAATTCACGCACTTTTCAAACGAAGACGCGTTTTTGCGCTGGGCGGTTCCGTTTTACATTTATTTGCCGCCGCGATTCAGGCGTGAAATTGATACGTCGCAAGTCGCTTCACACTTAGATATTATGCCTACGCTTTATCATCTTGCTCTTTCAGACATAAACTATATTGCCGCCGGCAGAAATTTATTTTCAGAAGGTCCCGGGTTTACTTTTAATACTTTCGGCATTGCAGCGCAAGACGACATAGCCATAAGGTTCAATTTTACGCACAGAAATTTCTCAAGTTGGCTTTTTGATAATACCACAGGGCGCTTAAGCGCTACAGATACAACACCGGCGCATTTAGAACTACTTGAGCGCTACCAGCGCACACTACTAAGCGCTCGCAAACTTTTACACCCTACTGCTAAAGAAAGAAAAACTCAAAAAGGGCAAAAGCATGAAAAAGAAACCTATTAATTATGTTTTTTTTAGCATTTTTGCATTGTGTTTTATATTTGCTTGCACTCTTTTTGTCAGGCAAAGAAACGATGACGCTTCGCTTCTGAAAGCTGCAAGCAAGGGTGAAGCAGAAAAAGTTGCACGTTTCCTTGCCGCCGGAGTAGATGTAAATACCACAGACGCCCTAGGCCGCACAGCACTAATGAACGCCGCGGCAACGGGAAACCTGCAAACAATTAAAATATTGGTTGAACACGGCGCAAATATTAATGCTAGTAACTCGCACGGCACCACAGCTTTAATGTATGCCGCAAGGCATAGTACGTGCAAAAGGCGCAAATATCTTGTCCAACACGGAGCTGATGTCAACATGCGCGACAACTGCGGACACACCGCGCTTATGCACCAAGCATATGCCGGCAATTACCCCGCCGTAAAATTTTTATTGACTAATGGCGCCATTATTGACATTTTCGACTGTAACGGCTTTGGCGCTTTAACTTATGCGGCAATAAAAAACAGAGCCGACATTGTTGAACTTTTAATAAGGCACGGCGCAAACCCTAACAAAAAAGCAAATATATACTCTCTAACGCCGCTAATGCTTGCGGCAAAATATAATAGCGTTGAAACCGTAAAAGTTCTCATAGAGAAAGGCGCCAATATTAACGCAAAAGATATTCACGGCAGAACCGCCATGGATTATGCCATTTACAACGCCCATGACGATGTTGTAAAACACCTTAAAGCGCCGTGCGCCCGACCACGACTAAGATGAAACTTATATCATGGAACGTCAACGGACTGCGCGCTGTTTATAAAAAAAACTTTCTAACTTGGTTTGAAACGCAAAACGCAGATATTATAGCGCTTCAAGAAACAAAAGCAGACTTGTCACAATTGCCAAATGAGCTTAAAGAAATTTCGGGTTATAATTTTTACATCTCTACACCCCAAAAAAAAGGTTATTCGGGGGTTTGCATTTGGAGTAAGCAAAAGCCGCTTTCGGTTTCTTACTCTATAGAAAATGACAGGTTTGATTCGGAAGGCAGGATTGTAGCTTTAGAATTTGAAAAGTTTTGGTTTTATAATGTGTACTTTCCTAATGGCGGAGCGTCGCCCGAGCGCCTAAAATACAAGCTGGATTTTTACGATTATTTTTTTGATTACGTTTTCAAAAAAACGCCTGCGCCTAAAGGGCATAATGCCCCTAGGGGTTTAGTAATTTGCGGCGATTATAATACCGCTCATACAGAAATAGATTTAGCCCGCCCCAAAGAAAACTCAAAAGTTTCGGGTTTTTTGCCGGAGGAACGCCTGAAACTTGACCATATAGTAAGCAAGGGCTTAACCGATACATTCAGGCATTTTCACTTATCGCCCGACAACTATACATGGTGGGATTATAAAACCGCCGCGCGCACGCGAAACGTCGGCTGGAGAATAGATTATTTTTTTGTAAACCAACCTGTGCTTAAATACCTAAAAAGCGCAAGTATTCAAAAAGATGTGCTTGGTTCTGACCACTGCCCCGTAGAAATTGAAATCTATTAAATACTAGTAATTTATATTACAATCCCCTTAAAAAATCGGGTTTGAGGGTGGATTTATTTTTGGATAGGGAAATTTCTTTTAGGGTATTTAGCACTAATTGTCTGTCTTTAGGAAAGCGCGCTTCTATAGGAACATAGTTGGAAGCATGGTTGGCAAAAAACAAGCACTTAAAATCTTCCATATTGGCTACCATAAGCCCAAGTTCATTAATAATTTCAAACGGGGTTAGCGGCGTGAACTCACCGTTTTTAACAAGTTTGTAAAGCGGCGCTTCGGGCGGTATCATTAATGTAAGCGCGGCAATTTGTTCGGGACGGGCGGCGCTTAAAATTTTTGCCGTTTCTATTGCGTGGCTTTGAGATAATGCCTTGCCTCCAAGCCCTAGTATTACTGTCACGTTTGACTTTATGCCAGCCTCTTTTAACTTTAAGCCTGCTTCTACATTATCTTGGGCAGCGCCGGCTTTTTGTATAAATTTATACGTTGCCTCACACCCCGTTTCAAAACCCGTATACACTAAAGACATTTTTTTGCTTTTTAAAGTTTGAAGTTCGCTAACGGATTTTTCAAGTATGCTTTGGGTTGTAGCATATAAAGAAATACGCCTCAAATACTTAAAGTGCTTGTTTAGTAAGTCTAAAATTTTTACTAAGTCATCAAACGGCACGCGAAGCGTATCGCCGTCTGCCAGAAAAATTTTATCTGCCTGCGGGTAGGCTTTAAAAGCCTGTTTAATATCTGTTTCTATATCTTTTAGAGATTTTATTTTGAAAGGTTTTGTTTTATAAGCAGGGCAAAAAGTGCAGGTGTTGTCAGGACAGCCCAGAGTAGGCTGAAGTATCAGGCTGTAAGCTTCCGACGGAGGGCGTATAACGGGCTCAATAAGGCGCATAATTACAAAATAGACTTTAGCGTTAAAGTTTGCACTGCATTGTCTAAGTTTACCTGCACTTGATGCATGCGGGTTTGGTCGCCTACTAAATCTGTATAAGTATTTAAGGCAGAGGCAAAATATTTTACTGCGCGCTGCATACCCGCAATATCATTTTGCAAGGTAGAAACTTCCATTAAAATAAGCGCCTGATTATTGCGATTTTGCGCGTAAATACGAGCATTCAGTTGGGGCGTAAGGCGCGTAAAAGCGCGGTCATATTGCACCAAGGCTAAATCAAACATATTCTGTCCGAGCAAACGCTCTGCACGTGAAATATTCCACGCGGCGCGAGCGCGGTTGTAGCGCCTGTGTACAAAGCTTATAGCGTCAAAAAGCAAACCGCTTACGGCAAACCCCGCTAAAAAACCAACCAGTATTGTTACAGTTTTTTTGTTCATTTTTAAACTTTGTCTTTTGCGATTAGGCTTTTCGAGAATTTTCGGCGCTTGCGACGACAACTCTCACTTGTGCCTTTAGCGCACTTTCAGAGCACTGCCAACCTCTTGCTGTTTTGCAGTGCTCTGCGTGCGCAACAGCGTTTTTGGGCTACTTTTTGTCGCGACAAAAAGTAGTACTGGGGGTTGCAAAGGGGGCAGGTATCGCCCCCTTTAACCTATATACCTTACAGTCTTGCGTTGGCTATAACCATCACAGGCAATCTTGAATTTCTTATAATGTTAACAAGCCCTATTTGTACGCCTCTCATGTTTTCGGCGTAGTTTATAAAGCCAAGTTGCAAACCGTTCATGTTTCTGGCGTAGTTAACAAAGCCCCACTGCAAAATTCTCATATCTTCGGCATAGTTAACCGCGCCAAGCATTACGCCTTGCGCACGGTTGTTAAAGTTTACAAAAGACCATTGCACACCCGTGAAATCTCTGGAGTGTGATACAAGCCCCACTTGCACACCTTGCATTGTGCCGATGCTTGAAAAAATCCAGTCCCACTGAAGACCTACAACATTATCAGTCATAGAAACAATACCAAGCCCCAATCCGCGCACATCTTGCGTATTAGGCACAGCAATATCTCCGATTAAAGACAATTTAATAGGGCTGGCTTGCGCAAAAGAAACTCCTGCAAAAACACTAACCGCAAACAAAGCAAGTAAAACTTTTTTCATTGTTACCATTCTCCTTTTTTAACGGGCTGTTTTGCCCGCTTTTTTAACTGCAATTTTTGTATTTTATAACATTTATTTTAGCTAGTAAAGGCATTGCCAAATTAATTAAAAAAACTCACAATGTTTTTTGATAATTCATCTACGCCAATGCCTTTTTTTGCGCTTACAGGGAAAATATCAGAAACGTCCAAATTAAACTTTTGGGCAAGAATTTCTTTAACCTTATCGTAGTTGCAGTTTGGAACTTTGTCGCATTTATTAGCGATAACTTTGAAAGGAACACCCGCGTCTGAAAGCCAGCCAGCCATGGAAAAATCTAATTCCGTAGGGCCTACAAATGCGTCTATGGCAACATAAACGCGTTTTTTAACTTTTCTTTGTGTAATATATTCTTCTATCATAGCTTGCCAAAGGGCAATTTCTTTGGGGTTTCCGCGGGCAAAGCCGTAACCCGGCAAGTCTGAAAGCCACCGCCCCTGAACTATAGCGTAAATGTTTATAGTGCGGGTGCGCCCGGGCGTTTTAGACGTGCGCGCAAGATTTTTTTGCCTGCATAAAGCGTTTATAATGCTGGATTTTCCAACGTTTGAACGCCCCACAAAAATGGCTTCGGCTAAACTTTGCGGAAGTTTTTTGTGAGTTGTTTCAGACATCACAAAAACTGTTTTTGAAAGGTCTTGAGCTTTCATTTACCTTCTAAGCCTGGCAAGCAGCCTTAACATTTCCATATAAATGATAATTAGCGTCAGCATAAGAGCTACCGCGCCATACCATTCCATATACTTAGGCGCGCCGTATTGCTCACCGCTGCGTATCATTTCAAAGTCAAATATAAGGCTAAGCCCGAATATCGCAAGTATAAAAAGGCTTATGCCTATGCCTATGGGGCCTGAGCTGTGAAGAAAAGGCACGCTGCGCCCGAACATAGACATAACAAAACTTATCAAATAAAGAGCAAGTATAGATAAAATACCCGTAGTAACTATAGTCCTGAGTTTTTGTGTGGGGCGTATAATTCCCATGCGATACATCCCAAGCATAAAAAACAACATACACATTGTAAGCATAACCGCGTTAAACACTATGCCGTCGTACATACGCTCAAACGCTAACGACACGGTACCAAGAAAAAGCCCTTGTAACAATGCGTAAACCGGCGCAAGCACGGGTGACAAGTTCTTTTTAAATATCATCACCATAAACACGACAAAAGCAATAAGCGAAAAAACCATTAAGCCGCCAGGCATAGGCGCGTTCCACGAATACCAAGCGCCTACGGCAAGTATAAGCCAAAGCACAAGGCTTTTGTTTATGGTGCCGTTAATTGTCATCGCCTCGGCGCCGTCATAAGCGCGGGATTCTGCGCGAAAAGTCTCTTCTTTAAGCATAGGGTTTGAACTGTTCATTCTTCTAAACATAATGTTTACTCTCCATTAATTACTGAAAATGCTTTTTTTAAAATTTCTTTTTGGGCGGGATAAGACAAAAGGCTTAAAGCCTTCTCAAAGCTTACCCACTCTGTTTTTTTTATTTCATCGCAAACTGCTTTGCCGGCGGCAACAGGTTTTTCAAAAACTTCGGCTTCTGCCAAAAAATATACGGAAATTTTGCGCACAGATTTGCCTGATGCGTTTGTTATATTGTAGCTTGCGGTTTCTTTAAAGCCGCTTATAAAGCGTATGTTTTTTATGCCGGTTTCTTCTAAAATTTCACGCCGCGCCGCGTCTGTTTCGGTTTCGTCCGGTTCAATATGGCCTTTGGCAAAACCCCATTCATTGTGGCGTTCAGACAGTACAAGCAAAAATAGCGGCTCACCTAAAGCGCCTGAACCAAAAATTACAGCCCCTGTCGAAACTTCAGTGTTCATAGTAGCAGGTATTTTACATTTTTAAGCGGCAAACGGTCAATATTGTATTGTTTTGAAAAGTATTATAAAGGTAAAAACATAGGCACTTGAAGTAAATAGTATCCAAAAAACTTTACGGGTGATATTATCTTGCCTAAGTTTAAAAATGCGGGCTATAGCTA
>WQVR01000001.1 GCA_009785775.1 Candidatus Proendomicrobium guianensium | reverse complement strand
GTTGGACAGAGCGCAGCCAACAATGGCTTTTGCAAAGGCACCTTGCCGCCATGCCCGTCGATTTACATGCCACAAATATAAATAACCTTGTTAATTTTTTCAATGCTTCGGGAATAACAGAATTTGATTTAACAGACATATTACCAAGCGGCAATTTTGATGAGAATATATTTTATGAAATAGTACAAGCCGTTAACCGCGGAGAAATTCTTTCTTTAACTGTAAACAGAAATTTCATAATACCTGATATATCCGTAAGTGAAATGTCTGAAGACTTTAAATGGCAATACCGCGTAATAGCACAAGAATTTTTTTCATTTGTGCAAGGGCTCACAGATTATTTAACCAAAAATGTTAACCCGAATTCAGAGCTTATATTTGACAAGTTATTTTATGAAAAAGACCGTATGCGGATTGCTCTTAATGTTGGACTTTGGGAAATGTTAAAAAATGCCATAGCCCATGGATATTACGGTCAATTAAATAAACCGCTATTTATCTACATAGACAAAACAAACGCTACTGTAAATGTTTTAAACAAAATAGGCGCAGTTGCAAATAATAACGCAAAAGCACTTGCAAAAATTACTGGCGTACACGGACATGGCGGAGGAATCATTGAAGTAAACAATAACCACGGAGCTTCCTATTTTACTACGGAGTACAAAAGTGAAGAAATACAATTTGATGAAGGCTCTGCCTTTTATCATGCCCGCCAAATATTTAATCCTGTACCCTCTACCGTATTAACTACAGATACAACTGTCACAAGTGTGCAAGAACACACAATTTTAGGCAAAATTTTCACGTCTTCTTGGGCAAGAGCTTACAGATTTGGCGGAACAACCAAAGGTTTAAGGCACTTTATTTTAACGCGCATATTAGCCCCTATTTTTGAACAATCTGAACTAAGGGAATTAGCAGAACTTAGAATTTATGTTAAAAACTTTAGGCTTGAGACACACGCTATAGAAGAATATAAAAATAAGAGAAATGCGTTTTTAATGAGGCACTTGCGTTATAGAACCGCGGTTGCAGTAGGAAATACTGAGACAATAGCAGAATTTAATGCCAAGCTAGATAGAATATTATACAGTTATGATAGTAGATTTACAACCAACACTTTTGCCTCTGCTTTTGCAAATGTCGCTATGATGTTTACCCACTCATTGGTAAACAGAAAAGGCATTGCACTTACAACTGACGTAGCAACCGCACAATACATTTTAACCCAAAAACTTAATCCGCAACAAATTATTGATTTTAACTTTACTGACTTACTCATGCAAAAAGCCTTTCATGATCAGATAACACCGGGAGACGAACATGTCAGACAAACTATAACTGAAAAAATGCAAAGAGGGCAATCTGCATTAATATCTATAATATTTGACAGTTTTGAAACAGACGCCCCCATCCTTCCTGAAATATTCCGCCAAGACGTGGCAGGTATAATTTATACATTAGCTGGCGTACTTGTAGAAAAATTGCATATTAGTGAATATGATCTCCAATGGAAGCAGGAGGCTTTAAAAGAAACTATAAAAAACGCTTATATTCACGGCAATAATGCAGATCCGTCCAAAAAAATATGGATATTTTACGACGGCGCAAACAGCATTTCGGTAATAAATGAAGATATCGGCAGGCAAGCAAGCCTTAACATGCTGTCACAAATTACAGCAGCAAGACTATATGGCGCCGGAGTGGGCAATTTACAAGCAAGAAATGCTTATGGCTCGCAATTTGCGAGAATACATGCAGACGGCAAAAACATGTTTGTTGTTGGGAAAACTATAAAATTAAATGAAAACCCTACTTTCCACCAAGCGCTTGAAGGACTTAACGAAAGTATACACTGGCAAGAATTTGACGGAACCCAAAGAACAAACTTGGTTTTTGCTCTGCCAGATTTAAGCAATGGAGATACTATTTTTTATCATGGACATGGCGACCGATATTTTCCTCTTATCGCTATTTCTAAACAAAACGGAAATTTTCAAATAGCAAACATTTCAAACGGGTTTGTAAATCTTGCAACAGACACATTTGAAATAAAGGAAGAAAACGGGATTTATTACTTAATTACCAACAGCCATCTTCATTCTAAATATTCAATAAATTTGTCCGAACATAATAAAATTGTAAGCAGAAAAACTTTTATTAATTTACAAACAGGCGAATATGTATTTGAGCGCGTTGAAATGGAAAACAACCCTGAGTCTGAACAGGAAAGGTTTTTAGAGTTTTTAACTAGCGCAGAAGGACAAGCATACGCGTTTTTAAGAAGTGAGGAAAGCATTGCGCGCTTCTATGCATTTTTTGACAACATATTAAACCTTAACTTAAACGGAGTTACAGAATTTAAAATTGTAAATAGATTTTTCTTTTCCGGAAGAAACATAGTAGAAGTCGCATACCCTAATGGGCAGAGACATTTGTTTTACAAATCGTCACAAGGTACATACGGCAAACAGGCGGGTGTATGGTATCCTCTAATAGGTATTGCTACAGGCAATGACGGTTTTAGAAATACTTATACATCATTTTGGTTCGTTAAGACAGAAGAAATACAAAACTTTTACTCCAACGAAGTATTTAGAGCAACCTCTACAATTCTTCCAAAAAAACTTACCCAACTACAACAGATTGAGGCAATAGCAGTGCCGCAGGAAGCCCCATGGCAAGCCGCTGGCATAACAGGTGATTTTCGGTCAATAGGACAGCATTTAACAACAGAAACAACCCTAGACAAATGGTACAGCAAGCTTATACTTAGGTTTCTTGGTGAAAACGGTTTAAGGATAATTCAGGTTGCCATAGCGCCTTTCGCTGAAAGGCGCGAACTTAAAAATGTTTTTCTTGCGGGTTTGCAGGGAAAAACCAGCCAAGAGCAGGAATTTCTTGAAAACCATTCAGGCTATAACGAAACCACCAGAAAACAATACGAAAAAGGCCTTAACCAAATTTTAAGTTCTGCCAAAAGAACATATGAAAGGTTTAGCAGGTTTAAAATTTTACAAAACATCGCGCTAAATATTGCCCTGATATGGAGCCATTTTATTTGGAACGCTTTCGGCTCATCCGAAGCGCGTTTAACGCAAAACATTAACGCCATTACAGCAAGAAACATCGCAAATTTAAGAGCCGCCGTAATCAATGACAGAGAAACCTCTATTGTTTTTGTTTGCTCTGAAAATATGAATCGCAGCGCTGTGGCAAACGTTTTGTTTAGACAATTTTTGCGCGACAACGGCAAAAAGAATATAGAGGTTTTTTCAGCTGGCATAGACTATTATTCAAGTATTCAAAACAACTCATTATCTCTTGAATATAAAAATATATTACGCGGACAAGTTGATATAGACATATTAAACCGTTTTAAATCTGAATATCTTGGCGACACTTTAATAGCAACAATTCCTAACTTTATAATAACAGTCGATGAAGAGCACCGGCAAACATTATTACAGCGTTTAAATGCTTTAGGCGTACACCCTAACGTGCTTTTGTTTAGCGAGCTTTCACCCGAATTGCCACAATTGCAACATAGACATATGCCCGACCCGTTAAACTTTACTGACAACATACGTAAAGAAGAATTAGTTAATCTTATAAACCAAATTTTTAAAGACAACTTTAAAACAAAAGAGCAACAAATTGCCACCAACATAAACAAGCTTATTGCACTTTTAAGCCGCTCTGAACAGTTAACCACGGACAGCCCAGCAGATTTCCTTTTAATTTGCGGTCACGATAATGCGGATATCTTTAAGAAAGCTTTGCAGTTATACAATGAAGGCGCTACAAAAAGAATAATCATTTCAGGCGGTTTCGGCTGGGGAACAATGTCGCTTCTTGAAAGAACCGCTAAAGCGGCAATACCCGTAAAAATATCAAACAATATAACAATTTCAAACATCGCAGACTTTGAAAACAAAATAGGCAACCTTACAGAAAATCAACAAAGGGATTTTTTTAGTGCAAATGGTCTTAGCGAAGCAAAAATTATAGAAATAGTTTTAAGGCATCATGCGTATAATATGGGGATAGAAATAGCTGCAGGTGATTTAATTTTGGAAACACAAGCGCGCCACACGGGCGAAAATTTTACCCTAACCAGAGATATTATACTTGAGTATATTATTGAAAATGCCCGCCCCGCACGCCCCATAAGGCTTGCCTATATGCAAATACCTGTTCAACAATTACGCACACACGGTACTTTTATGCAAACTTTTGCAGCCGAGTTGGAGCAAGGCAAAATTGAAGGCATAAGCATAACCATACCGTATGTGCACGAAAGAAGAAATGAAAATTTAAGCGAAACCGACGAACAAATACAATCTATCGCAGGCGAACTGTTAAGAATGCTTATTTATTCCAAACACAACTGGGGAGATAACGCTGACCTGAAAATACCCTCTCCCGTAACCGCAGATGTTTTACCTGTAATTATAGGTTTGATTGAAAATTCCCAAAACCCTCAAGCAATAAAAACATATTTGTTTCGCTTGACCAATCACGCAGATATTTTAAGGCTGTATGAAAATTTTAAAAACACTATCCCCGAATATTTAAAACTAATAATCGAACGCTACATTGAAGAGTTGCGCATTTATGAAGAAACAATGCGCACATTAAATCTCGATGCGGTTAGAACTCAGATAAAAAAATCTATGCCCGAAGAAGGAACGACGCTTTATACTGCGCCTACCATAATAACCAGATATTCACTCAACCGCGCATTTACAGAAGCCATAACACCCTTTGTCGAGCAGTTAAACGCACCTGAACTTGAAGGGCTTTTACACATTTCAACTAATAATGCTCTTCACTCTACCTTAAGTTTTAAACCTGGAACCTCACCATACGATATAATAACTCCAGAAAATCTTGCTTTGCTTAGGCAGGCAACTGAAGCCGCCTCAATAGCGGCAGGGCAACTTAACAATGTAAAACTTACAGGCGAGTTTATTTTTACGCCTAGCGGGGTAATAATATACAAAATTTCTAATGCGGAAATATTAGATTGGATAAGTAATGCGCGCCTTGCGCTTATAGAAGTTAGCGAGGATTTTAAAACTCAACTAGATTTTTTCCATATTACAATAGCAAGACTCAAAACTACTGACTTTACACCTAAGCAGATTATGCGCCTGCGGGCAATTATAGCCCAAGCCAATGAAAACGGCATTTTAAATAATGTTGCCGTAAATTTTACTTCTTTTGAATATGGAGAATTTGAAACGCTTTATATTATCCCCATCAACAATAACTTTGGCGAAATTCATTTGCCGTTGAATATGACAAGCGAAGAACATTCAGTTGAAGCAGTTCAAACAAATTTTATAGACGGATTTATATCTACTCTAAACAGCAGAAAAATTGTAGCCTATATTTTCCGGCAGATTATAAAGTTCAAAATGGGGTTTGGCAGGAATATAAATAGCAACGCAACCCAGACAGTGTTTTTTGTATATGCTACAGAAGCTAATCTACAAGAAAAAATTAAGCAATACGGCTTGGTAGACGGTGTTGTTTTTATAGTTAACGATGTTATACGGGGAAACTCTACCAGCATTAATATAAGCGCTAACCGTGCGGCACTAAGAGAGTGGCCGCTAGAAATAAGTTACGGTAAACGGGTGTTTTCGGCAAATGGTGTTTCTCACACCGAAATAGCCCAAACTTTACAAAACAGCAGAATGTTTAGCGATATATCGGCTTTTGTAGTTATTGATAGCGAAAACGCAACCGCAATAAGCTTTGAGGGAGACATGATAAAAGTTGGCCACGAGTTAATAGAGCAACACCGCACTACAGGAAGCCTTGCCGATTACATAACCGGTCTTTCTAACTTACAAAGAGAGTGGCGCGAAACACAAGCAAACAAAAACATTTTAGATATTTCTAACTTTAGATCCTTTCAAAGGTCTGCCGGTGAAGTTTTAAGGCTGCTTGCAACCCAAAATGCACTCCAACCTATGAAAGTTATGTTAAATGAAAAACAACTTGAAAAACTTGAAAACTACGGCGCAAATATAAGAAATTTGCGTTTATTTGGCGTAGAAATATTTTTAAATCTTGGCAACGAAAACACTGCCACCGAACAAAAGGCTAGTTATGCTAATACAGGTATTAGCGGGATTTTTTCAAACGGTGTTTTAACAAGCTTGTCCACAGGGATAACGTTACCGGCACGCACATTTCACAAAATCGAAGATTTAGGGGGTTTGAGTTTTGACGCAAAACTAAGCGATAACTTCCAAGGTTATAACATAATAGATATAAATTTCATACAAGACGAAATAAATAGCATGCGTAGTATTTTGGCGGGAAACAATATTTTAAGCGCGCTACAAGGCTGGTTTGGCAAAACATTCTTCTTAAACGAAATAACCAAACAAGACGCTACAAATATGGCGCATAAGTTGGAATTTAGCGAAGCGGTGCGTATTACTGGCGAAGCATTAACAAAAGATATGGCGCGACCTATAGCAGCAAATTTACACCAAGCGCAAATAATGCGTTCACAGCTTGACGCTGACACCTACGAAGCATACATTGAAACCTTAACGGCAAGAATTTTGGTTTTAAACATGATAGAACGCACAAGGGCTGAACAAAACCTTATACAAAGCGAAAGGCTAATAATAGAGCAAGACACAGGGCGGAAAAATACGCTTACAACGCTTATAGTTAAAGATGAAACTTTTAACGGCATTGAATTTTTGCAAAATGCTTCATCTTTCTTTGTAGCTTCAGATGATGATTTTACTTTTGGACAGCTTATAATGCAAGGGCTTTCAGGCAATGCCACTCAAGAACAAATTAAACAGGCAATAGCGGTTGTAATTAGCGATTCTTTCAGGCTTGCGCCCGTTCTTGATATTACATCGCGCAGGCAAAGAAATAACGCACACAGCCATCAAATTGCCGGAACCCGCGCAATTCTTGCAGCCGCCTAGCGGCTGCCTTATTCCCAAAAAGTCACTCGTATGCTTTAAAGCAGTCTGGCTAAGGAAGTGGCTTGGGCACCTCAAAATAATATATAATAACTCTTGTGAAAATTTTTAAATTTATAATATTTTTATTGCTTATACCCGTGGCGCTTGCCGCTGTTTATACCAGCCTTGAAATTGTACTTGTTTTTGGCGCAAATACAAAAATGTACACAATACCTTTCTGGGCGGGTATTGCTACATACGTTTTATTTCAAATTTTTTTCGCCCGCCCCATGCGCACTTATGTTTTCGGGCATGAGCTTACCCACGCGCTAGCCGGCATACTTTCCGGCGCAACGCTTAAAAAATTTAAAGTTACAAAAAACGGCGGTAGCGTAACCTTAGATAGAAACAATATTTGGATAACTCTCTCTCCCTATTTTATACCGTTTTACAGCATAATAATTATAGTCTGTTATTTACTTTTAGGTTTTTTTATAAATCTCACGCCGTTTTATCCGTACTTTATTTTTCTTGTAGGCATTACCACGGCATTTCATTTCGCGCTAACTTATTACGCCATAAAAGCCGGACAAAAAGATTTGAAAATTTACGGCGTGTTTTTTTCGCTTTTAATAATAGTTCTGGTTAATGCAATAACGCTAACTTTTGTGCTTGCGGCGATTTTTCCGGGATCTGTAAATATTTTAATGCTTTTTTACGGCACATTTTTACGGGCTGTTTCAATATTTCAATATATTTTAGAAGGGGTTAAAGTTATATGGGCATCATTCCAAAGGATGAATTAGCGCGCAAAGCATTTCATATGCTTATACTTTTATATGCGCTAAGCTACAAATTTATATCCGCGCCGCTTACAATGTGGATTATAGGGGCAGTGGTTTTATACACAATTATCCAAGAAAGTGTACGCCTAAACAATGTAAAACTTAATGCGCGGTTTTTAAAATATTTCGGCGCTTTTCACCGCCATGAAGAAAGACGCAAAGTTTCAGGGCTTACATGGACGCTATCCGGCGCCTTTTTAACAATGTTTCTTTTTCCGGACAGACATATAGTATTTGCAAGTTTTTTGTTTTTAGCTTTTGGCGATTCAGCCGCCGCCATTGTAGGCAGAAGTATCGGCAAACGCAAACTTCTCGGGCAAAAAACTCTTGAAGGAAGTTTGGCGTGTTTTGTTGTTTGTTTTATTTTGGGACTACTTTTGTTTAACTGGCAATTTGCGCTTATTGCCGCCTTAATAGCAACAATTGTGGAAGCCATACATTGGCCGCTTAACGACAACTTTTGGCTACAAATTATAAATGCGCTTGCCTTAACTTTACTTGGACGCTTTATTTAAGGGATAACTCGCACGCGCCGTGAGGGCAAATGTTAAAAAAAATAATACTGTCAGTATTTTTTGCATTATTTTTACTGTCTGTAGCGTCAGCTGCTGAACTTAGCCGTTTTTATACGCACGGAAGCCCCGACATAAAAAAAGTAGCTTTAACTTTTGACGACGGCCCCGGCCGCAACACGCAAATAATTTTAGATATTTTAGAAGAAAAAAATGTGCGGGCAACGTTTTTTATGACGGGCTCTAACGCAAAAGCGCGCCCTGCGCTTGCAAGAAGAGTCCGCGACGGCGGCCACGAAATAGCAAATCACACTTTTAACCACATAAACTTTTCTTCATATACAGGCGAAGATAAAGACCAAACTTTTGAAACCGAACTTTTAAACGGGCAAGAAGCCATATTTAATGCTACAGGTATAAGAACCCGCCTGCTTCGCAGCCCTTTCGGCTACTCCCGCTCTACAGCCCGTCAGGTTGCTGCGCGCCATGGTTATATTATGGTAAATTGGTCTTTCGGCATAGACTGGAACAGAAACCTTACCAAAGAAGAAATGCACCAAAGATATAAAGCCCACATAAAACCCGGCGCTATTTTTTTAATGCACGACCTTTCAAGCAACCCGAGAGTGCCCGGCTTTTTAGCGCAACTTATAGATGATATCCGCGCGGCAGGACTTGAGCCTGTAACCCTGAGCGAACTGCTTGGCTTAGAATAATTTTAACGTGCCTTAGGCACAAGGGAGAATTAAACCTATGACAAACATTTTAATTGTTACGCTTGCAAAAAGAAAAGAAACATCCGTGCCGGTACAGGAAGTTTTAACAAACTTTGGGTGCATAATAAAAATGCGTTTAGGGCTACACGAAACCTACCCGAATGCTTGCACGGATAAAGGAATTATAATATTAGACGTTTGCGGCAAAAAAACCGAAATTACAAAATTTATAAATGCTTTAAAGAAAATTAAAGGCGTAAAAACAAAACTGGTAACTGTTTAAATTTTGCTGTTCGCGGATTGTTGACGTTTACGGCAACAGACGCGCTTGTGCTGTTGCGTTTGTTCAGAAGGTTGCCAACCTCTTGCTGTTTTGCAAACTTCTGCCAAACGCCCGCGCTTTTGGATTACTTTTTGTCGCCACAAAAAATAATGCATGGGGGTTCAAGGGGGCACGCAGACGCCCCCTTTAAAACATGGTTGAGGTATAAATTATGACAGAAAAAGAAAAAATGTTAAGCGGCGCACCTTATGACGCCTCTTGCCCCGAACTTAGAAACATTTTTCATAAAGCAAAAGAATTTATTGCAAAATATAATGCCACTGCCACGCACGATGAAAAGTTACGCTGTGAAATGCTAAAAGGATTTTTAGGTGCGGCGGGCGAGAGCCCTTATATAGAACCGCCTTTTTACTGCGATTACGGGCAAAACATACACTTCGGAGATATGGTTTACTTAAACTGCAACTGCGTGTTTTTAGACTGCGCAAAAATTACCATAGGTTCTCGCGTACTTTTTGCGCCAAATGTTCATATTTACACGGCACACCATCCGTTAAACGGTAAAAAGCGCGTTATTTCAAATGCAAACGGTGAACGCAAAATTGTAGATTTAGCAAGCCCTGTAACAATTGGAAACGATGTTTGGATTGGCGGTAACGTAACAATACTTCCCGGCATTACCATAGGAGATAATGTGGTAATAGGCGCGGGTTCTGTAGTAACAAAAAACATACCTTCAAATACCGTAGCCGCGGGTAACCCCTGCAAAGTTATAAAACATTTATAAACCCAGCCAAAATAAAGCCGGCGGAGCTCAAGCGCCGCCGGCAAAAAACCTAAAACTAAAAAGACAAAGTTACTTAAGCAAGTCCGCTAAAATTTTATTCACAGCCTGCGGATTGGCTTGACCTTTAGACAGTTTCATTACAGCACCTACAATAGCGCCTATCGCGGCAGTTTTGCCTGCTTTATATTGTTCTACTGCTTTGGGCATGCTTTCAATAGCTTGTTTGCAAAGTTCGGCAATAGCGCCCTCATCTGAAATTTGCACAAGCCCTTTTTCTTTTATTATAACTTCAGGACATTTCCCGCTTGTAAACATTTCTTCAAAAACGCCTTTTGCAATTTTACCCGAAATTGTACCGTTTACTACCAAACCCACAAGTTTGCCTAAGTTTTCAGGCGCGACAGGCGAAGCCTGTATTTCAAGCCCCGCGGCATTAAGCTTACCCAAAAGTTCGGTAGTAACCCAATTAGCTACGGGTTTGGCAACCTTATCCGCCTGTATGCCGGTACCTGACAATGCCGTTTCGTAAAAATCTGAAACAGGCTTAGAAGCGGTAAGAACTTGTGCGTCATAATCCGATAAGCCTAAATCCGTAATAAAACGAAGTTTCTTTGCTTGCGGCAGTTCAGGCAGAGTTTTTGCAATATCATCTATAAAATTTTGGCTTAAATTAAAAGGGGCAAGGTCTGGCTCGGGGAAATAGCGGTAATCTGCTGCCGATTCTTTTGAGCGCATGGATTTTGTTACGCGCTCTTCAGTATCCCACAAGCGCGTTTCCTGAACGAGCGTACCACCCGAGTTTAAAATTTCTTTTTGGCGCTCAACCTCATAAGTTATTGCTTCACGCACGCCAGACAGCGAATTCATATTTTTTATTTCAACGCGCGTGCCGAATTCTTTTTGACCCGCAGGGCGTATACTGACATTAGCATCACACCTCAAACGCCCCTCTTCCATGGAACATTCACAAGTGCCTAAATATTCAAGCGCGTTTTTAAGTTCGCTTAAATACTGGTAGGCTTCTTCGGGAGAGTTCATTTCTGGTTCAGACACTATTTCCATAAGCCCGATACCCGCGCGGTTTAAGTCTACAAGCGAATAGTCAAGTTTGCACGCGCCGATGTCATGGACAAGTTTGCCGGCGTCTTCTTCTAAATGTATGCGGGTAATATTTATGTTTTTTGTTTTGCCGTCTGAAATTATATCAAGCCTGCCTTTTGAACATAAAGGCGGCTCAAATTGCGTTATCTGATAATTTTTTGAAATATCAGGGTAAAAATATTGCTTTCTTGAAAACATGCAAACGGAGTTAATTGTAAAGTTTAGTGCAAGCCCCGTGCGCACAACAGCTTCAACTGCCGCTTTGTTAAGTATTGGCAACGCGCCCGGTTGTGCTGTGCATATATGGCAGGTGTTTGCATTAGGCTCTGCGCCAAACTCTGTTGAACACTCGCAAAACACTTTGCTTTTTGTATTAATTTGCGCGTGTACTTCAAGCCCTATTACTGTTTCATAAGTTATTGTCATATTTTTTATCCTAAGGCGCTTGGGAGTTTTGAACTGTCCCAGCCTGAAATTTTTTCAAATGCCGCCGCCGCTTTTAAAGCGTCTGCGTCTTTTAGGCGAGGGGCGCTAAAGTGCATACCAACGGGAACGCCGCCTAAAAGCCCCGCAGGAACCGATATTCCAGACGCGCCCGTAAGGTTAGAAGCTGTAGAAAACACATCGCAATACTCTGAAAGCTCCGCACCTGACCTTGTGGGCATTTGTGTTGTGGTAGGCGTAAAAAGCACGTTGCACTTTTTAAAAGCTTCTTTGGTTTCGTTAATTAAAACAGTACGCGCCCTTTGCGCTTTATCAAAATAGTTATGATAATTTTTTGCGCTAAGCACAAATGTGCCAAACAATATACGCTCTTTTACTTCACGCCCTAAAGCTTCACCGCGCGACTTTTCAAAAATCTCTGTAAGGTTACGCACATTTTTAGCGCGATAACCGTAACGTATGCCGTCAAACTTAGCCAAGTTTGCAGAAGCTTCCGCACACATGATTATTTTATAAATTGCGGGAATATATTGATACGACGGTATTTCAAGTTCTACAATTTCTGCGCCTGAATCTTTAATTTTTTGTATATTTTCTTTGTAGGCTTTTTTTATTTCAGGGTCTAGTTTTATATAATCAACATCTTTAAACACGCCCACTTTTAAACCTTTAAAATTTGCTTCATCTAACCCTTGTGAAAAGCTTGGATTTTCAAGCGGCTCGCACATGGGATCTTTATAGTCTGCGCCTGCTATAATGTCAAACAAAACAGCAGTATCTTTTACCGTGCGGGAAAACGTGCCTATCTGGTCGAGAGAAGAAGCCAATGCAACCGCGCCAAAACGCGATACAAGCCCGTAAGAAGGCTTAAAGCCCACCACACCGCAAAATGCCGCGGGCTGGCGTATAGAGCCGCCTGTATCTGTACCAAGGGCAAGCGGTACGGTAAACGCCGCCACTGCCGCCGCACTACCGCCTGATGAGCCGCCGGGTATCAAACTTAAATCCCAAGGATTATTGGTACGCATAAAAGCAGAAGTTTCAGTAGACGAGCCCATGGCAAGTTCGTCCATATTGGTTTTGCCTATAAGCAAGGTTCCCGCATTTTTAAGTTTTTCTATAACAGTTGCGTTATAAGGGGCAATATAGTTTTCCAGCATTTTAGAGCACGCAGTCACAGGGTGATTTTTTATCATTATATTATCTTTAATTGCTATAGGTACGCCTGCCAGAGACGAACATTTCTCACCTGATACTTTAGGCTGAGCAAGCGCGCCATTTTCAAGTACAAGCTGATAAGCTTTAATTTTAGGTTCAACTTCCTTAATATGATTTAAGCAAGTTTGCGTAACTTTGTCGTTTGAAATCTCGCCGGAGCAAATTTTTGCGCTAAGCTCAACAGCTGTTAATTTTAATATATCTATATCTTTCATTGCGTTTAAGCCTCTAATATTTTTTCGACTTTATAAAAAGTGCCTTCTGTTTCAGGAGCAACTTTCATCATTTCATCAAAAGTTTCTTTGCTTGCAGGTTTAACAATGTCATCGCGCCAAACATTGCGCAGTTCGCTTACATGCGTTGTGGGGTTAATACCGTTTGTATCTAACTCGCTTATGGCGTTTGCAATAGCAATTTCTGAATTTAATTTTTTCAAATAGCTTTCAACTTCGGCGTCTTTAATTTCTATTTTCGCCAAAATTCCAAGTTTTTTTAGTTCTTCGCCTGTCATAAAAAACTGTCTCCTAAATTAAATTTATTTTTAAATTATACTAAATTTTATTTTTTCCGTTTACTGTTAAGTTTAACCTTTTTATTCGCCCTAGGCGTAACCTCTTCCGCCCATGAACGTCGCAGGTATAAAGGCTCTGCCTTGTCAAAGCTTACGCCTTTTTGCGTGCTTGCAAGGCAAGCAAGAACGGAAGCTTTGGGATAGTGGAAATTTTCATCTAATGAAACTGAAAAGGCGCTAAGCCCCTTTTTAATAACTTCTCTGTACTTTAGCGCAGCATTACCTGCAATTAAAACTTTACCTTTGTATTTTGATAATTCCTGCACAAATTTATTTATATTTTTAATTACAATGCCTTTAGATGTTTTTGTGTAAACTTCGTCACGCAGAGCGTCTATTGCGGCAACTACTTTGATATTTTTAATCACTGGCACAGCATGTTCAAGCAAAGTTAAAGAGTCTATACTTACCAGTGGTTTATCAAGGCTTTGGGCAAAAACTTTTGCGGCGGTCATAGCTATGCGTATACCCGTAAAACTTCCGGGACCCGAGCATACAGCAAACTTGTCTATGCCTGCAAGGCTCAAGTTTAAGTTTTTTAAAAGATTTTGAGCGGCGGGAAGCAGCGTTTCCGAGTGCGTGTTTCCCGTATTTAAAAAAACTTCTCCCTTTACGGTGCCTTCTGAAAAAACCGCAACGCTAAAAGTTTTGCCCGAAGTTTCCATTGCCAAAATGTTCATATCTGCCCAACCTTTGTAATTTTAATTTCGCGGCTAGAGCCGCCCCCTTTAATTTCAACAAGCCAAGTATGCAGCGGCTCAGCCGCTTTTATTCTGTCTGCCCATTCTATCAGCGTTATATTTTCTGAAAATAAATATTCTTCAATGCCAAGTTTCCAAACGTCTGAAGCGTCAAGGCGGTATAAGTCTAAATGATACAGTTTAAACTTGTTAAAATTATATTCGCTTACTAAGTTAAAACTGGAACTGCGCGCAAATTTTTTATACCCCAAACCCCGCAAAACGCCCTGCACAAAAGTCGTTTTGCCATAGCCTAAGTTGCCTTTTAAAAAAACTATGTCGCCGGGTTTTAAGAGTTTTGAAAATTCGGCGCCCGCCGTGCGTGTTTCTTCAGCATTAGAAGTGGTTAAAACCAGTGTGTTTAACTTTTGTTTCTTTGCCATTAAATAAATACCTGATATCTTCATCTTTTATAACTTCACCTATACAAGTTATCCCTTTTATTGCCGCCTGCAAAGGCTTGGCATTGGCTTTGCTTATGGTAAAAAGCAGTTCAAAATCTTCCCCGCCTGAAATCGCAAGGGCATAAGGGTCAATCTTATTTATTTTACAATATTTTAAAAATTCCTTTGACAACGGCAGACGTTCGGCTGTTATAGAAAACCCCAAATTATTTGTAGCTGACATAATTTTTAAACTTTCATGCAAACCATCCGAAATGTCCATCATTGCCGATGGATTACATTTTGCTATTGCCGCGCCTTCTTTTAAACGCGCCTTAGGCGCTTTGTGGCGGGATAAAAGATATTTATGTCCGCTTTTTTTATTATCTTGAAGCAGTTGTAAGCCGGCTGCGCTGTCGCCAAGAGTGCCTGTAACAAAAATCAAATCGCCCGCTTTTGCGCCGCGCCTTGTAATGGGACTGCTCAAACATTCTCCCACAGCCGTAACTGATATTGTAATTTTTTCGGCACGCACGGTATCGCCGCCCGCAACAATACAACCGTACTCCTTACATGCTTTTTGTATACCTGTAGCAATACCTTTAATATAAGACTGCTTTGTATTTTTTGGAATACCTAACCCAACCAATATATAAAGGGGCATTACGCTCCCCATGGAAGCTAAATCACTTATATTGACATTTACTGCTTTATAGCCGATTTCAAACGGAGTGCTCCAAGCGGTTTTAAAATGTGTGTTTTCTACAAGCATGTCTTTAGTAACAGCCAGCACTTTGCCGCCGGATTTGAAGCAAAAAGTATCGTCACCAAAACCAACAATAATATTTTTATTTTTTGCCGCAAACTTATTGCCGATAAAGCTTATAATATCTGCTTCGTTCATTTTTTTATTTTAGCATTTTTTGCAGTTTCAATAATCATATATTTTGCGAAGTAGGTAACAAGGGCTTGGGTTAGGCGTACAATTAGCAAAACACCGCGCAAACACAAGCCAAGGAAGCATAAACCCAAAAAATGAAGCAAACTATTTGACAAAAAATGAACAATTAGTATATAATGGCGGAAACATTAAACTCGGTAGGTGAGGCTACTGTAGGGATATGGGTTGATGCCGCAAAGGGGTGGAGACACTTCGCGCCGGCAATCAGAGGGTACCGAAAACAAGGTGCAATCTAGTTCAACTTCAGCGCCCTACAAAGCTAAAACTTGAACGGTGGTTAATGGGCTAAAATTAACAGCACGCCTTTTTGCGTGCGCATATTGTATAAACAGCACCCTTATATTACGGGGCGCGTATATATAAATGTTTAATCTAAACCCTTGCCTAGGTTCAACTTAGCAAGGGTTATTTTTATTTGCATGGAGTATATGACAATGAATAAAGAAAACAGGATTGCCAACTTAAGCGCAACCGTTTTAGCGCATATCAAATCTAAAAACATAAACTTGCTAAAAGATTTGCTAAGCATTGCCGACTATGTTGATGTGCTTGATATGATAGAAGGTTTATCTTATGAACATCAGGCGATTGTTTACCGCTTGCTGCCAAAAGATAAGGCATTGTTTGTTTTTGAGCGGCTTGACACAGGCAATCAGCAAAAGCTTATCCGATCTTTTACCGATGACGCTGCAATTGAAATAATAACAGAACTTGACCCGGACGAGCGCGTGCGCCTGTTTGATGAAATGCCTTCTACATTTGTAAGAAAGATGCTGTCTGCTTTGTCGCCGGACGAACGTAAAATGACAAGCCTTCTTATGGGATACGCGCCACAAACCGCAGGGCGTATTATGACGCCGGAATACGTTAGCATTAACCGCAACGCTTCCGTTGCAGAAACCCTTGAAAAAATTAAGGCGCACGTAACGGAAAAGGAAATGATTTACAACGTTTACATTACAGATGACGCAAGAAAGCTCGAAGGCGTTATTTCCCTGCGCAGCCTTTGGATTAGCGACCCCTCTGCAAAAATTGAAAAGGTTATGCAAAAAGTGGCTACCTGGGTTTCAACCGATACAGACCAGGAAGAAGTGGCAAGACTTTTGCAAAGGCTGGACTGGAAGGCTGTTCCCGTGGTCGATAAGGAAAATTGTTTAGTAGGTATAGTGTCTATTGGCGACGCCGTTGACATTTTAGAAGAGGAAGCAACTGAAGATATGTTAAAAGCAGTTGGTATAAATACCGCAAAACAAAGAGAGCATACGCGCTCTAGCACACTTATAGACGGCGGTATTTGGGCTATTTGGAAAATTCGCATACCTATACTTATGCTGGTTTTAATTGGCGGATTTATAGCGGGCATGATAATGGAAGGGTTTGAAGAAGCTTTAGAATCGGCAACGATGATTGCATTCTTTATACCGCTGGTTTTAGATATGGGCGGCAGCGTTGGAGGGCAATCTACAACAATTTTTGCCCGCGGTTTTGTACTTGGGCATATAAAAGCGGGAGCTTTTTGGAAACAGTTTTTTAAAGAAGCAATGGTAGGGCTTTCCATTGGCGCGGTTGTAGGCTTCTTTGCTTTTTTTGGCGTGGGTATGTGGCTTGGCAATTGGCACCTTGCCCTTGCCGTATCTTTAGCGCTTTTGGCTAATTGCTTAATTGCTGCCTCAGCCGGTTTTCTGGTACCTTACTTTTTAATAAAAGTTAAGCTGGACCAAGCCGCAGGAAGCGGACCAATTATTACAAGTATTAAAGATATCACCGGACTTTTAGTTTACTTTGGGCTTATCACGCTGTTCTTGAGGGCGTATATCAGTTAGAATATACCATAATCAGCGCTAAATAAAAAAGCCGCTGTGCGCGTTTGCGCACAGCGGCTTTTTTATGTTTAGTACTTTATTATTTTCCGCCTTCTCTTTTAAGAAGCAATTCCCACTTTGCGTCGGTAATTTTCTGCACGCTTTCAATAATTTCAGCGTTTTTAGGGTTAGAGTTAAACAAGTGTTTAAACCTTGCCTGCGGTTTTAAAAACTCTACTACAGACTTTTTCTCTTTCGGCTTTTTGTTAATTTTGTAAACGCCGTTTTCTACTTCGTATAAAGGCCAAATGTTTGTGTCTACGGCTAAACGGCCGAGTGCTAACGTGTCTTCGGGCTTAGTGCCCCAACCAAGCGGGCAGGGTTGCATAATATTTATAAACGTAGGACCGTCTATAGAAAGGGCTTTTTGTACTTTGGTTACATAGTCATTCCAGTCGCCGACTACAGCTTGGGCAACATAAGGTATGTTATGGGCTACCATAATTTCTGTCATGTCTTTGCGGTGTTGTTCTTTACCGGGCTTTACTTTACCTGCGGGTTCGGTAGTGGTGGTAGCGCCGCGCGGAGTAGCCGCTGAACGCTGGATGCCGGTGTTCATGTAAGCTTCGTTGTTATAGCAAATGTATAACATTCTGTGGCCGCGCTCCATAGCGCCGGAAAGCGACTGTAAGCCGATGTCATAAGTGCCGCCGTCGCCGCCGAAAGCTATAAAATTAATTTTTTCTTTTATTTTGCCTGTTTTTTTAAGCGCTACATATGCCGCTTCTATACCACTCATTGTGGCGGCAGAGTTTTCAAACGCGCTGTGAAAAAACGAATCTTTTTTCCAAGAACTGTAAGGATATACAGATGTTGAAACCTCAAGGCACCCCGTTGCGCATGTAACTACAACAGGAGTATTGCCCGCCGCAAGCAAAGTTTGCCTTGTAAGTGTTCCTGCGCCGCAACCTATGCATAAGCGATGTCCGCCGGCAAGGCGCTCGGGTACTTTACTTAATTCTTTAAGATTTGCCATTTTTATATCTCCATGGGGTTGAACCCCTTCAAGGGGCTAAGCCCCTTTTTAAAATTTTTAAAAACTTAAAACTTGCAGTATATAATACTTTGGCTTAGCCGTTATTTTCTTAAGTTTATGTATTCAACTTTGTTTGACGGTTTTGCTTTGCCTTTTGCAATTTTTGCAAGTTTGTCATACACAGCAGTGATATGCTCGGGCGCGATTTCTCTTCCGCCAAGACCGTAAACATAGTTTTCCATTTTTGGCATTTTGCCTTCGTTATGCGCAAATAGGGCTGCGGCTACGTCTGTATACAACGGCGCGAAAGTGCCTGCGCAGCTGTCTGCCCTGTCCATAATGGCAACGGCTTTAACTTTGGCAAGGTCTTTAGCAATCATTGCGGCAGGAAACGGGCGGAATACTCTTATTTTTATCATGCCCGCTTTGATGCCTTTTTTGCGAAGTTCGTCTATAACAACTTTAGCAGTACCTGCGGTAGAACCGATAACTACTATGGCAATTTCGGCGCCGTCCATTTTGTATTTTTCATACATTCCGTACTTGCGTCCGAAAGTTTTTGCAAAATCTTTTGCCACATCAAGCACAACATCTTGCGCTTTGTTCATGGCTTCGGCAAGCTGCCAACGGTGTTCGAAGTAATAGTCTTGAAGTTCGATAGAACCTAAAGTGTAAGGCTTTTTTGTATTTAGTAAAGCTCTTTGGGGTTTATATTGGCCTACAAACTTTTTTACGTCTTTGTCTGGGTAGGTTTCAACAACTTCCATGCAGTGCGAAATAATAAAGCCGTCTGTGGTTACCATTGCGGGCAACATGCACTTTTCGGCAATACGCACAGCTTGAATCATATTATCATAAGCTTCTTGGGAGTTTTCGGAATATATTTGTATCCAGCCCGAGTCACGCGCGCCCATAGTGTCTGATTGGTCGCCGTGAATATTGATAGGGGCTGAAAGCGCCCTGTTAACTTCCGCCATTACTATGGGAAGCCTTAGGCCTGAGGCAATGTAAAGCATTTCCCACATAAGGGCAAGCCCTTGCGCTGCGGTACCCGTCATTGCACGCGCGCCGGCGGCAGAAGCGCCTATTGCGGCGCTCATAGCGGAATGTTCACTTTCAACAGCCACATATTCGCTTTTAACAATACCGTCTGAAACAAACTGCGAAAATATTTGCACGATTTCAGTTGCAGGGGTTATGGGGTATGCCGCCACAACATCCGGTTCTATCTGGCGCATTGCTTCAGCCATGGCTTCATTGCCGGTTTTTGCGACTATTTTACCTTTAGAGTATATAGGTTTAATCATTTTTATTTACCTTTAATGTTTATTTTTAATAAACTGCTTTGTTGCTATTTTTCTAAAAGCGGCTTAACCGCTACTTCTTTTCTTCTTCCATTATTATGGCTTTATCTTTTACGGGGCATTCTTTAGCGCAAATGCCGCAGCCTTTGCAGTGCCCGTAATCTATGCCTGTCATAACGCTGGTTTTTACTTTATCTGCCTTAAGAAGTATTGAAGAGTCGGGGCAGGCTATCCAGCAGAGAAGGCAGTGTATACACTTTTCTTTAAACCATTTAGGGCGATTAGCGCGCCAGTCACCCGTGTTAAATTCCACGCTTGTTCCTGCTTCAACCAACCCTGCGGGGGCAATTTCAGAAGCGCGCAGTGGAGCTTGGCAAGATGCTGCTTTCTTTATTTGTGCTCTATTCATTTTTATACCCTTTAAAATTTTAGTTATGTGTTACAACTTCGTCGTAGGCGCGTTTAATGCAAGCCATATTGCCTTCGATAACCTGCGGCTTATGACGAAATTTTTCGGTCAGTTTTTCTTTTGTATCTTTTAAAATGCTTTTAATATCTAGGTCCATAACTTTTATAAGCGCGCCTAGCATAGGGGTGTTAGGTTTGTTTAGTTTGATGGTATTAAGCGCGATATGGCTTGCGTCTACAACATAAACTTGTTTAGGGTTTATGCCGAGCCTTGCAGCAATTTCTTTAGGCGAAAATGTGGAGTTAACAATAATTTTTCCGCCCTTTACAAGGCCTGCCGTAACATTTACACAGTTCATAAGCGAAGGGTCTAAAATTACAACATAGGTCGGTGAGGTTGCTGCCGAGTGAAGCGTTATGGGTTTATCAGAGATTCTGTTAAAAGACTGTACCGGCGCGCCCATTCTCTCGGGGCCGTACTCCGGAAATGCCTGCACGTGCTTGCCTGTGGGAAGCACAGATTCGGCAAAAAGCAATGCGGCAGTTTTGGCGCCTTGCCCGCCGCGGCCATGCCAACGAATTTCAATCATTTTAATCTCTCCTTAGAGGTAAATGAGAATAACCCCGAATATATATTTTTACGTCTACATTTTTATCTAAAAAAAACCAGCCGCAAAAAAACTTTTTGCCGGCAGTACCAAAAAGTGATGTCTGTTTTATTATGCCACCTGCGGGGTTTTTAGGTGCGACGGGGGTTTACAACCCTATGTATCTATAACCCTGCGGCCTGCAATAGCGCGCGATAGTGTAACTTCGTCGGCATATTCAATATCGCCGCCAACGGGAAGCCCATAGCCCAAGCGCGTAACTTTAATATTAAAATGCTTAATAAGTTCTGCAAGGTACAAAGCCGTGGTTTCGCCTTTTGAATCGGTATCAGTAGCAATTATAATTTCGGTAATTGTACCATTTTTTAAGCGGTTTATCAAACCTGTTATGCGTAAATCGTCAGGGCCTATACCTTCTAAAGGGTTAAGCGCGCCGCCTAAAACAAAGTAAAGCCCCGTATACTCTTTAACTTTTGCTAACGCAAGCAAGTCTTGCGGGGTTTCCACTACCGCAAGAATAGTTTTGTCACGGGATGAGTCTTGGCATACAACACAGGGGTCTTGTTCGCCCACATTAAAGCAAACGCTGCACACTTGCATTTGTCGGCGCGCGCTTTGTATGGCGCTTATAAGGCGTTCTACCTCAACATCTGAAACTTTAAGCAGGTGATAGCTTAGACGTTCTGCCATTTTCGGGCCTATGCCGGGAAGACGCTTTATGCTGTCTATCATCTTATTTATTGCTTGCGGCCTGTTCATAATTTATTGCTTTGCCTTTTGCTATTTTCAAAAACAACAAAACACTTCGCAAAATCTCCCATATAACCTGTATTAACCAATTTTTTTTACTGCTTTTGCGCCGAATTTTTTGGCAATATCTTCAATTTTTTTAGGCAACGCGGTTTTGGCAGTTTCTTTTAAGTCTTCTTCAACTTTATACTCTGCCTTTGGGGCAGTTGCCGCGCTTAACTCTTCTTCAATAATAATTTCTTCTTTCACTGCCACCTGAGCCGCCTGAGGCGTGGCATTAGAAATGGAAACTTCTGCCTTAACGCTAACCGCTATACCCGTTTTGCGTTCAAACATTTTTTCTATTATTTCTTTAAACTCTAAAACGCCGTCTAAGTCGAACTTGGTTTTAGCGCTAAACATTACCGAAGCAGGCCCCGTTATTTTAAAAGCCGACGTTTTGAGCGATTGCGAAGACAAAGGGTGCTTTTTTACAATGTCGGCAAGAATTTCGTGCCACACCACAAGCAAATCCGCGCTGGCGGCTTCTGCGGCAATGCCCGCGACAAACTCTGCCGGAGCGGTTTGGCTTTGAGCGCTAAAGTCATCTTCCATAGTGCCCGATTTTCTTTCAAGTTCTGCTATTTTGCTTATAAGTTCGGCAATATTATAGTAGGGTTCTGCCATTTTTGTTAAATACATTTCAAGCAAAATACGGGGGCTGTCATGCCAGCGCATATCTTCTAAAGCTTTTGATAAAAGGTTGTTTAAGCGAACATGGCGCGCAGGGGTAAATAAATCTTTTTGTTTTTCTAAAAGTTGCTTATCTTCGGTTTGGCTTGAAGCGATGTCGGGGCTTATGGAGTAAAGCATTAACTGTCTTAAATGGTCGCGCAAATCGCGCGCGAACTGCAGGGCATTATAACCGTCTTCTGTAATTGTTTTAACAATTTTTAAAATTTCGTATATGTCGCCGGAAGCAAGGCTTTGGGTTGTTTTAGATATAATTTCCTGAGGTAACAGCCCTAGCAAGCTTCTTATATACTCGCCTGAAACTTTACCGCCTGAAGAAGACACAGCCTGCTCAAGCAAACTTAAAGCGTCGCGCATACTGCCGCCGGAAGCGTTGATTATTACGGCAATAGCATCTTCATCTATTTCAAAGTTTTCCTGCACGGCTATAGATTTAATTTGTGCGGAAATTTCTTTGGCATTAAGCAGTTTAAAGCGGTAGCGCTGACAGCGCGACAGTATTGTAACAGGTATTTTGTGTTGTTCGGTAGTGGCAAGTATAAACACAACGTGTTCGGGCGGTTCTTCAAGTGTTTTAAGCAAAGCGTTAAAGGCTTGGGTGGTAATTTGGTGGGCTTCGTCTATAATATAAATTTTATACTTTGAACTTGCCGTAGAAAATTTTACGTTTTCGCGAAGCGCGCGTATTTCGTCTATGCCGTTGTTGGAAGCGCCGTCTATCTCAAAAACGTCTACCGAAGCCGACTTGGAAATTTCAAGGCAGTTAACGCAAATACCGCAAGGGTTTGAAGTGGGTCCCTTTTGGCAGTTTAAAGACTTAGCCAAAACGCGCGCCATGGTTGTTTTACCCACGCCCCTTGGCCCCGAAAACAAGTACGCGTGCGCCACGCGGCTCTCTGCAATTGCGTTTTTTAATGTTTGGGATATATGCTCTTGGCCTATTACTTCGTCAAAAATACCGGGTCTAAACTTCCTTGCAAGCACTAAATATGACATTTTTAAACCTCTAAAGCTAGAAAAAGGATTATTTATTATAGCATTATTCTTTTTAAAAAGGTAAAATAGCATTAGTAAAATTAAGGGGTATTAAATGTCTGAAATTCAAAAAATTATTGCCATTACCGATGATGACGCTTTAATACGAAACTCCCTTGAAAAAACCATTTTAAAAAATGTGGCGGGCACAACCATAAAACAATTTGCCACTACGGTAGAACTAAAAAAGTTCCTCTATAACAACCCCAACGCGCTTGACCTTCTTATTTTAGACATTCATTTCGGCATAGGTGAAACAGGCATAGACATTTTGCCTGACATTAAAAAATTTGCGCCGAGCTTGCCTGTAATTTTGCTTAGCTCTATGGAAAAAACTTATGGCGAAGCGGTAACTTCTGTAGCCGGAGAATATATTACAGATTTTATTTCAAAACCCGTTACCGCAACAGAACTTATAATAAAAATTAAAAAAACGCTTGCGGGCTCGCAAGACATTTCAAAAAAAGTAAGAGATTTAGAACTTCAAAACGCGGTTTTGACCGACATGGTAGATTCTGAAGAAAAGGGTGCGGGCAGGCTTTTTGAAGACGAAGTCTGTAAAAAAATTGCCGGTTTTTCAAAAATTTTTATGGGCGCGCCCAATGAACCCAAGCTTAACAAAATTATTAACGGGCAAGAAATAGACATTTTAGCTTTTACTGCACCCCCCCTGCCTTTTTGCGTATTTTTGTTTGAAACAAAGTATTTTCCGAACTCTAAACTTTACGGAAGCGCAAATGAGCCTTTAAAGGTAGTTTCAGACGGGGTGGAGCGTGTAAACGCCAAACGCAAAAACCTGTTTGAGCAAAGCGAAAACCAGTTTAAGCAAACTTCAAAACGCATAGAAAAAATTCTTGCAGACTCGGGCTTTAAAAGTAAAGACGAAATTTACAGGCCGTTTATACAATCTTTTATAGTTTTTCCCGACACAACAGACATCACTTCGGTTTCAACCTCAAACGCAAACAGATACACAAAACTTTGCCGCCTTAAAGATTTAACCGCCGATTTTTTTATTAAAACCGCCTTCGCGCTACCAAAGCGTAACATAGTGCCCAACGTAAAAAATATTATCCTTACAAAACTTTTTGAATAATTGAAAAGAATTCACACCCTCTTATAAGATGTTCCTGCAGAAGTCCCTTTTCACCAAGGAATAATTTTTTTCCACCACGGATTGTTGTCTTTTTGGGGTGTTACAACTTTAATTTTACTTAAAAGCCCTGCTTTTGCCGTGCCAAGTATTGAAGAAGCGTAAAAAAGTTCTATTACCGCTTCATCTTCTGTAAACACAACCTTTTTTATATGAGCCTCAAGCGGCACGGCTTTGCCGTCTTTACGGCCGCCCATAAGGTGGGACAAATAATGCGCAATGTCGCGCTCATCTGTAATTAAGGCAACCACAACATCGCCTTTGGAAAGTTTTGAAACGGCAGTGCCTTCGGGGTCTTCTATAACTTCACTTAAAAGGTTTACCTCTTTTGCTTCGTTATTGTCTTTTATTACCTGCACATCATCTTCAAAGTCTTGATCGGCGAACCTTTTAAACTGCGTAAGGGTCAGCTCCTGGCTGGTTATTTCTATTTCAAGGCTCGCGGCAGAAAAAAATTCTGCAAGCATTTCTTTAATTTCTGCCACCCCTATTACAGGCACTTCTTTTAGCTTTACGGTAAGAAACTCCCTGAGTTTTGGTAAAATACCTTGCGTATAATCTGTAGCCGCGCCCTTGTCCAGCCTGAAAGAATAAATAGTTTTTTCAAAAGAAAACCAGTCGGTATCTATAGATGTTTCGTACATAAACGGATTGTAAGAAACCACGCAGGAAAACCTTAATATTTCACTTGTTTTCGCGTTAACCGCCAAATGTACCAAAGCAAAAAGGTTAGACTCTTTAAAGCGCAATTTAGCTTTAAAGGCAAGTATATACTTAAGAAGCATGCCTATAGTTTTTACGGCACGCTCTATATCATTTTCGCAAAGGGTAAGGGCAAGTTCGGCTTCGTTTGCCTCGCAGCCCGTTTCTTCCATTAATAGTTTTATTTGTTCTTTCATAGTTATACTTTAAGTTCTGGGGTGCGCCTTTTTATAAGCGTTTTTTAAACTTTCTATGGTAACATGCGTATAAACTTGAGTTGTGGCAATATTTTTGTGGCCTAACATTTCCTGCACGCTACGAAGGTCTGCGCCGCGGTCTAGCAAGTGCGTGGCAAAAGAATGCCTGAGCGCGTGGGGGCTTATGCGTTTGAGTATGCCCGCTTTTATAAACCAACCGCCCAAAACTTTGCGTGCTCCGCGCGAACCTATGCGCTTTGAAAACTTATTTAGAAAAAGCGCGTCTTTAGGCAGTGCCTGCAACCCTTGAGCGCGCCTAAATGATAAATAATTATTTATGGCGTCTAAGCAAATATCGGTAACAGGCACCGTGCGTTCTTTAGAACCTTTGCCTAAAACACGCACAAACCCGCTTATAAAATCTATAGACGAAACATTTAAAGAAACAAGTTCTTCTATCCTAAGCCCTGACGAATATAAAAGTTCTATCATGGCGCGGTCGCGGAGAGGAAGGTTTGATGTTTCAAGCAAATTATACACTTCTTTTTCCGTAAGAAAAACCGGCACTTTTTTTTCTGTTTTCGGGTAGCTCATAACCCTTAGGGGATTTTCGGAAACAATATTATTAATGATTAGAAATTTATAGAGCGCCCGCACCACGGCAAACTTGCGCGCCACGCTTGCTTTTGAAAGCCCCGAGTCTTTCAGATGGGTTATATAATTTCTTATACTATCGCGGGTAACATCTTTAAAATCGCAATCTTTTATAAAAAAAGCGAAGCTTTCCGTGTCTTTTAAGTAAGCACTCACGGTATTGGGCGAATAGTTGCGTTCTGCCTCCAGATAAGCGCAGAACCTATTTATTAACTCTCTTTTGAAGAGGTCCATTTTTTTAAATTTCTGCACTTAGGAAAGCCGGGGCACGCTATAAACGGACCGCGTTTGCCTACGCGCTTAAGCATTAGCTTTCCGCACTTTTCGCACTTAATATCTGTTACTTCGGGTTCGGGCTTTAAAACCTTATTGCCGTCTTTATCTATGGAGAAAGTTGTTTTGCAATCAGGGTAGCCTGAACACGCTATAAACGGTCCGCGCCAGCTTTGTTTTACTACCAACTGTTTAGAGCATTTAGGGCAGGTTTCGTTTTCAGACAGTGTGGGTTGTTCAATTTTTTTGCCGTCTTTGCCTACAGAAAAAGTTGTTTTACATTCAGGGTAAGCCGAACACGCCATAAACTGTCCGCGGCGGCTGTCGCGTATTACCATAGACGCATTACATTTCGGGCATAATTCGTCGGTTTTTTGGGCTTCAACCTTTTGGCGCGTCATATTTTGTTCAGCGTGTTCTAAATCTTTATTAAAAGGCGTGTAAAATTCTTTAATAATATTTTGCCAAGGGGCTTTTTGCTCGGCAACATCGTCTAATTCTTCTTCTATTTTTGCGGTAAATTCCACGTTAACTATATTTTTAAAATAATCTTTTAAAACATTATTAACCACTATGCCCAATGGCGTAGGTAAAAACTTTTTGCCGTCTAAGCGAACATAAAGCCTGTCTAAAATTGTTTTTATTGTAGGGGCATAGGTAGAGGGGCGGCCTATGCCGTACTCTTCAAGCGTTTTAATAAGGCTTGCCTCATTATAGCGGGCAGGGGGCTCTGTAAAATGCTGATCTGATTTTAGTTCGTCCAGGTTTAGTTTTTCGCCTTCTTTAAGTTCGGGAAGCTTGGCTTCCTTTTCTTTGTCTTCGTCATAAACGGCGTACACTTTTAAAAAACCTTCGAATTTTAAGGTACTTCCCGTGGCGCGGAAAATATAATCTTTCGCCTCAATATCTGCCGCAACGGTATTAAAAACCGCCTCTGTCATTTGGCTTGCCACAAAGCGCTTCCATATAAGGCTGTAAAGTTTAAATTGCTCTGCCGTTAAAAATTGTTTTACGCTTTCGGGCGTATGAGAAACGCTGGTCGGGCGTATTGCCTCGTGCGCTTCTTGCGCGCCTTTAGCTTTTGCTTTATAAAATCTGGGTTTTGCGGGCTTAAACTCTTCGCCGTATTCTTTGGCGATAAAATTTAAAGCTTCTCCTTGGGCATATTTTGCAATATTTAAAGAGTCGGTTCTCATATAAGTAATTAAACCCGTAACGCCGGCGTTGCCTAAGGGGATGCCCTCGTAAAGCTTTTGGGCAACCTGCATTGTTTTTGAAGCAAAAAAACCTATACGCCTTGAAGCGTCTTGCTGCATTGTGGAAGTGGTGTAAGGGGGATATGGCGCGCGACGACGCTCTTTGGATTCAACATTTTTTACGCTATAAGCGGCGCTTTTCAAGTCTTTTAATATCTCGTCTGCTTCCTGCTTATTTTTAATACTTAACTTTTCAAATTTTACGCCGGCTTTGGAAACAAGCCCTGCTTCAAAAATTTGCTCAGATTTATCTTTATGTAAATTTGCCGTAAGGCTCCAATATTCTTGGGGAATAAACGCTTGGATTTCCGCTTCCCTGTCGCAAACAAGCATAACCGCAACAGACTGCACCCTGCCCGCCGACAACCCTACTTTAACTTTTTTCCACAGAAGCGGCGAAAGTTTATAACCTACAATACGGTCTAGTATACGGCGCGCCTGTTGACTGTCAACCAACCCCATATCAAGCTCGCGGGGATTTTTAACTGAATTTTGTATCGCGTCTTTTGTAATTTCGTTAAATGTTATGCGCTTAACTTTGTTGTCTTTAAGTTTTAAAGCTTCTTTCAAGTGCCAGGC